>JAICWZ010000222.1 GCA_025966355.1 Thermomicrobiaceae bacterium | reverse complement strand
GCAGCTGATGATGCGCAACTATGAGGGATTCATACGCTAAGAGCTGGAGATTTCGTGGCAGAGAAATCCGCGGCCCATGTCATCATCATGGGCCCACAGGGAGCGGGAAAGGGAACGCAGGCGGCGCTCATCGCGCCGCGCCTGCACCTGGAGCACATTTCAACCGGTGATCTCTTCCGGGAAGTGATGGCCGGAGATTCGGAACTCGGGCAGGAGATCCGCAGCTACGTGGATCGCGGTGCGCTGGTACCGGACGCGCTCACGATCCGTATGCTGATGGACCACGTCGATCACGTTCTCGGCGGCGAGTCGGAGATGCGTGGAATGTTGCTCGATGGCTTTCCACGAAATCAGGCCCAGGCCGAGGCGCTTGATCTCGCCCTCCGCGAACGCGGCGACCGGCTGGTATCGGTGGTGCATGTCGATGTGCCGCGCGAGCGGCTGATGGAACGCCTAACCGGACGGCTCGTCTGCCCCAACTGCGGCGCGACCTACCACCGGGGCTTCAACCCGCCGAAGGTCGAAGGCGTCTGCGATGTTTGTGGCTCGTCGTTGATCCAGCGGAGCGACGATACGCCGGAGGCGGTCGAGCGACGGCTCTCGATTTATTACGAGCAGACGGCACCGGTGCTCGATTACTATCGCGCGAAGGGTCTCCTGCTCGATGTCGACGGCGATCGACCGATTGTGGACGTATCGGAGCGGATCGTCGAAGCGCTGCTGCCCAAGTTTGACGTGGACTGATGGCGATCACGATCAAGTCGTCGCGCGAAATCGAGATTATGCGACGGAGCGGAGCGATTCTGGCTGAGGTGGAAGGTCGTCTGCTCAACGCGGTCCAACCGGGCATCTCGACGGAAGATCTCGATCGGATGGCGCGCGAACTGATCGAAAAACATGGGGCGAAGCCGTCGTTTCTCGGGCATCAGGGGTTTCCGAAGAGCATCTGTGCTTCGGTCGATAGCGAAGTCGTACATGGGATCCCGAACACGGTACCACTGGAACGTGGTCAGATCGTTTCGATCGATGTCGGCGTGTTGCTCGACGGATATCACACAGATAGCGCCTTCACCGTCGGGGTCGGACCGGTTTCCGATGAGGTCGAGGATCTTATGGAGGTGACGAACGCCGCCTTGCTTGAGGGGATCCAGGTCGCACGGGCGGGAAATCGCGTCGGAGACATCTCGGCGGCGATCCAGGTGTTCGTGGAAGAACTGAATTACGGAATTGTGCGCGATCTCACCGGTCACGGCGTCGGTCGCCAGCTCTGGGAGGACCCGACGATTCCGAATTACGGTGAGGCTGGAACTGGGCCGCTGTTGCGAGCGGGAATGACGATCGCTATTGAGCCGATGATCACGCTTGGCGACCCCGAAACATACGTCTACCCAGATGGCTGGACAATCGCTACCGTCGATGGCGCACCGGCGGCGCATTCCGAGCACACATTGCTGATTACGAATGGAGATCCGGAAATACTGACCAAACCGGGAGCGACCGTGGTATAATGCGATGTTGTGGCGCATGCGATCGACGTGCGAGTTTAGGTGTGCGCTGACCCGAGGTGACGGATGGCGAAAAAGGACGTCATTGAGGTCGAGGGAAAAGTCACGGAGCCATTACCGAACGCGATGTTTCGCGTCGAATTGGACGGTGGGCACGAGGTGCTCGCGCATATCTCCGGCAAGCTCCGCCTCAATTTCATCCGGATTCTACCCGGCGATCGGGTTCGAGTCGAGTTGTCGCCATACGATCTGTCACGCGGACGGATCACCTATCGGCTGCGAACGTAAGCGCAGGAACAGGGAAGAAGAGCAGCAATGAAAGTAGCAGCATCAGTCAAGCGGCGTTGCGACAACTGTCGCATCATCAAGCGGCACGGAGTCGTGCGCGTGATTTGCACGAATCCGAAGCACAAGCAACGGCAGGGCTAGGGGGTAGCTGATGGCACGAATCGCTGGCGTCGATCTCCCGCGTGACAAGCGTGTCGAGATCGGTCTGACCTATATTTACGGCATCGGTCTGACGACGAGCCAGCGGCTCTTGCAACAGACCAATATCAACCTTGATACCCGTGTTCGTGATCTGACCGACGATGAAGTGCAGCGACTGCGCGACATCGTCGAGAAAGAGATGCTGGTCGAAGGCGATTTGCGTCGCGAAGTCAGCATGAACATCAAGCGGTTGATGGATATTGGCAGCTATCGCGGCCTGCGGCATCGCCGTGGCCTGCCGGTGCATGGCCAGCGCACCAAGACGAACGCGCGCACCCGCAAGGGGCCGAAAAAGGCGATCGGCGTGCGGCGCAAGGGGCGCTAGATAACGGTATTGCACGTTTCCGGCGGGCCAGGCGGCCCGCACCAAAGTGTCGAGTGAGAGAAGGGACCAGTAGCGCATGGCGGACCGCCGACGAGCAGCCCGTGGCAAAACCCGCGTCAGGCGTCGTGATCGTAAGAACATTCCGCGTGGACGTGCCTACATCCAGTCGACGTTCAACAACACGATGGTGACGCTGACCGACCAGACGGGTGGCGTTGTCGCATGGTCGAGCGCCGGTGCATCCGGTTTCAAAGGCTCCCGCAAGAGTACGCCCTACGCCGCGCAAGTTGCCGCGGAAACCGCCGCGCGCAAGGCGATGGAGCACGGTATGCGGCAGGTGGACGTCTTCATCAAAGGTCCTGGTTCAGGACGTGAGATGGCGATCCGCTCCTTGCAGACGACAGGGATTCAAGTGACGTCGATCACCGATGTGACGCCGGTGCCGCACAATGGCTGCCGGCCGCCGAAGCGACGTCGCGTTTAGCGCGCATTTCGCATACACATACTGGCTCGTGGGTGGAGGGAACCGGCGAGTCGAGGAGGATGAATGGCCAGGTACACCGGTCCCGTTTGCAGGATTTGCCGGCGAGAAGGGCTCAAGCTCTATCTCAAGGGTGATCGCTGCCTCAGCCCCAAGTGTCCGATTGTGCAGCGGCAGCCGATGCGGAATTTCCCGCCCGGCCAGCACGGGCAAAAGCGGTCACGACGACCATCGGAATACGGTTTGCAGCTGCGCGAGAAGCAGAAGATCCGCAAGATGTACGGCGTCCTCGAAGGGCAGTTCCGTCGCCACTTCGTCGAGGCCGAGCGGCGTGGCGGGGTGACCGGTGAGAATCTGCTGCAGATCCTTGAGATGCGCCTCGACAATGTCGTCTATCGACTGGGCTTCGCCGATTCGCGCAAGCAGGCACGTCAGATCGTGCGGCACGGTCATTTCACGGTGAACGGGCGCAAGACCAACATCCCGTCGTTCATCGTTAAGCCGGACGACCTGATCGCGGTACGGACCCAGAGCCGGGAGCGCGAGTATTTCAAGATTGTGGCCGAGACCGCCGGTTCAAAGCCGACACCAGATTGGCTCACGCGTGAGGTCGAAAACCTCAGCGGACGTGTGGTGAGCGCGCCGACGCGCGATCAGATCGAGATCCCACCCGTCAACGAACAGTTGGTTGTTGAGTTTTACAGCCGGTAGTGCCACGTCACAGGCGTGCCCCACGTCGGGATCATCGTTACCGAGGGCACGCCGCTTATTGGCCGAGGGAGGCTGATTCGATTGCTAGAGATCGCGCAACCAAGAGTTCAACAGACCCACTCCGGGGTTAATTATGGCCGGTTCGTGGTCGAGCCGCTTGAGCCTGGCTATGGGATCACAATCGGCAATTCGCTGCGGCGCATTCTGCTTCGCTCGCTTCCGGGCGCGGCGATTGTGCGTGTGCGCATCGCGGACGTATGGCACGAGTTCTCGACCATCGAGGGCGTGCGCGAGGATGTCACCGAGATCGTACTCAATCTGAAACGGATTCGGCTGCGCGTGGTCACCGATTCGTTTCGTGAGACACGCGCCAGCCTCTATGCGCACGGTGAGGGCGTCATTACCGCCGGTGATATCGACTGGCCGGGCGAGGTTGAGATCGTCAACCCGGAGCAGGTCATCGCGACGCTGGACAACGATCGTGCCCGCCTCGAGATGGATGTGGTCGTTGCTCGCGGGCGCGGCTACCAGCCGGCCGAGGCGCAGGAGATCTTCTCGATCGGCGAGGTGCCAGTCGATGCGATCTTCACGCCGATTGAAAAAGTAAATTACGTCGTCGAGCACACCCGCGTCGGGCAGATCACCGACTACGATCGGCTGATTCTGGAGATCATCACCGACGGCACGATCGAGCCGGATGATGCGCTCTCGCGCTCGGCACAGATTCTCGTTGAGCATGCTTCGCTCATTGCCGACTTCAACCGCGAGCCAACCGAAGTTGTTGAAGAG
>JAICWZ010000070.1 GCA_025966355.1 Thermomicrobiaceae bacterium | reverse complement strand
TGACCGAGATTGAACCGCACACGCGCTCGAACTCGCGCTCCTGCATGACGCGCAGCAGCTTCTTCTGGGTGGCGAGCGTCATTTCGCCGACTTCGTCGAGAAAGATCGTGCCTTTGTGGGCCATCTCGAAACGGCCCTTGCGCTGATTGATGGCGCCGGTAAACGCCCCTTTTTCGTGACCGAAGAGTTCGCTTTCGAGCAGCGTCTCGGGCAGGGCGGCGCAGTTGACCTTGATCAGGGGGCCACCGGAGTAACCGGAGTTGCGGTGAATGACCGTCGCGACCAATTCCTTGCCGGTGCCCGTTTCACCCGCGATCAGGACGGTCGCATCGGAGCCAGCGACCCGGCCGACAATTTTGTAGACCTCTTGCATCGCTCCGCTGTTACCGATGATGAAATCGTTCGGATCCTGATCAGGGCGCGCGCCCCCCGAGTGCGAGACGCGCTGCAAGAGGCGCTGATGCTCGATGTAGCGCCGAATCGTGATGAGCACCTCGTCGAGATCGAACGGCTTGGTGATGTAGTCGTAGGCGCCGAGTTGCATTGCCTGAATGGCAAGGTTCGCGCTCCCGTAGGCGGTCATGATGATGACCGGTAGTTGGCTACCGCGTTCCTCGGAAAGTTCACGCAGGACGTCGATGCCGCTCTTATTCGGCATGCGAACATCCATTAACACAAGGATCGGCGGGTCCTCGCCACGAATTGCCTCCGTGACGTCATTACTGTCATCTGTTTCCTCGACGGAGAACCCCTCATCCTCCAGGAAATCGCGTAGCAGCCCCCGGATTCCGGCATCATCATCAGCGATCAGGATATGGTCCATTTATCCTCTTCCCATGACCGCCAGCCTGGCGACCCATGTTCAGATTCGCAAGCTGAAACGAATTTGGCATCAGGCGATCACGTTTCCAAGTATAGCGCGCTCTTGCCCGTCGTCTACCGCCTGTGCTGGCGATTGTGCGAACGAGCGCCGGTCATTTTACAATAATCCCGCCCATGCATGATGGTATGGCACACCGGTTCGCCGGAAACCGCCGCCAAAACGACTGTGCCGATGGCGATCGCAGTCATCGCATGCGTAGACGCGCGCGGCTGACCGCTATAATTTGGCGCGCGACCGGCATCTGCCATGCCAAGCGGACGTTTGTACGCCTCAGGGTCAGGGGACGAGATGAAGCGGGTCATTCTGGTTGGGTTGAGCGGTACGGGGAAGTCGAGCGTGGCGAAGCTGCTGGCATCGCGCCTCGGGTTCGACGCGGTCGACATAGATGACGAAATTGTCAGGCTCTTTGACCGCGAGATTTCAGCCATCTTTCAGCGTCATGGTGAATACGTTTTCCGAGCCGCCGAGCGGCAGCTGTTGGCAGAGGCGTGCTCTCAGCCGGGTCGGGTCATCGCGACCGGCGGCGGCGCGGTCGTCGACGAAGCGAACTGGGTCGCGATGCGGCCGGAGAGTTTGATTATCCATCTCAAGGCGCAACCAGCAGAGCTGCTTGATCGCCTGCGCGGACAGGTCGCTGCTGATGCATCTACCGTCAGGCCATTGCTCGCGTCGGACGACCCGGCGGCTGACCTGGAACGCATGTGGCAAGCGCGCCGCGCGTTCTACACGCGTGCCGACGCCTTGATCGACACCGGTGGAAAGACGCTTGACGCCGTTGTAGACGAAGCAGAATCGCTGGTACGGACAGCCCAAGCCGGCCACTTGCCGCTCCCGATCGGGACACTTGGCGTGCCGACCGGCCGTTCCGATCTCTACGTCGCGTCAGGGCTGCTCGCATCAGCCGGTCGGTTGATACGACAGCGCTTCCCATCCGCGAAGCGTGCCTGGATCATCTCGGATTCGAACGTCGCCCCGCTCTGGTCCGATGACGTCCGAACGTCAATGGCTGGTGCCGATTTCGACAGCGAGCTGTTCGTCGTGCCGGCGGGAGAGGCGAGCAAGTCGCTGGACCAGACCGGTAAACTGCTCGATCAACTGCTCAACGGCCGCATTGACCGGCGGGATGTGGTGGTCGCGCTCGGCGGCGGGGTGGTGGGTGATCTGGCCGGCTTCGTGGCGGCGATCGTACTGCGCGGTGTCGGGCTCGTGCAGATCCCGACGAGCCTACTGGCGATGGTGGATAGCAGCGTCGGAGGCAAGACCGGCATCGACCACCCGCGCGGCAAGAACCTTATCGGCGCCTTTTATCAGCCGCAACTCGTCATCGCCGATCCGACCGCTCTCACGACGTTGCCGGAGCGCGAATGGCGCGCCGGATGGGCCGAGATCATCAAGCACGGCATGATCGAGGCAACCGCGACCGGCGTTGACGAACTGCGCCTCTTGCCACGTATCGAACATGCCAGCGACGCCGATCTGCGCGACGTCGACTTCATGGCTGCTATCGTCGCCGACAACGTGCGCATCAAGCGCGCGGTCGTGCAGGGCGACGAGCGCGAAGCGGGACTTCGGCGCGTATTGAACTACGGCCACACGCTCGGTCATGCGATGGAAGCATCGAATTATCGTTACATCCACGGAGAAGCGATCGCTCTGGGCATGCGGGCGGCGATCGCCCTCGCGGTCCGGCTCGGGCGCTCACACGAGGAGATCGCGACGCGCCAGAATGCCGTCCTCGATCGGCTCGGACTACCGAACCGGTTCGACGGCGAACTCTCGGAGGTAATGGATCATATCTGGAGCGATAAGAAGGCGGTGAGCGGCGTCCTGACCTGGATTCTGCCGGGTGATCGCGCCGGAATCGTCGAGGTCGTCAATGATGTGCCGCTCGACGAAGTCGAATTCGTCGCGCGCTTGATGGGTGCAAGATAGCGATGCCGCCGCGCATTTGTCGGGTGCAAGTGCCTGTGTTATAGTGCGGAAAACGAATAATGCTCTCTCTTATCCCGAGTGGTGGAGGGGACGGCCCGAGGAAGCCCGGCAACCGGCAGTCATCTGCTTGGTGCCAATTCCGGCAGCGACTGCGTCGCTGAAAGATGAGATTGAGCCAGAAGTCAGACGGCTTCTCGCTCACGAGATGCTGTCTTTTTTATGCGTGGCAGCGCTCAATCGCCCCTCCCTCGACGCAACCGCCGGAAGCTATCGCAATCGTCTGGTGCGGGGAACCGCAGAGAAATGAAGGGACCGTTCGTGAACGAAACCGCGAACGCGCGCTACGACATTCGTGACATCGGGCTGGCCGATAAGGGTAAGCACCGAATCGATTGGGCCGCGCGCGAGATGCCGGTGCTCGCCGAGATTCGCCAGCGCTTCAGCCAGGACCGACCGCTCGCCGGCATTCGCATCGTTGCCTGCGTTCATGTGACAACCGAAACCGCGAATCTCGCGTATGCACTGCAAGCCGGTGGCGCCGACGCGGTCATTTGCGCCAGCAATCCCCTTTCGACCCAGGACGATGTTGCCGCCGCACTCGTTACGGACGGGTTCCAGGTTTACGCGATCAAGGGCGAAGATGGCGAGACGTACTATCGGCATATTCAGCAAGCGCTCGCGCATCGGCCGAACATCGTGATCGATGACGGAGCCGATGTCGTGACGACACTCCACCAGGATCGTCGCGATCTGCTGCCCGAAATGATCGGCTCGACCGAAGAGACGACGACAGGCGTGATCCGCCTGCGGGCGATGGAACATGATGGCGTGCTCAAATTCCCGGTAATCGCGGTAAACGACGCCGATACCAAGCACTTCTTCGACAATCGCTACGGCACCGGTCAGAGCACGCTCGATGGCATTATCCGCGCGACGAACATTCTGCTCGCCGGTAAGACGGTGGTTGTCGCGGGCTACGGCTGGTGCGGTCGTGGCATCGCGATGCGGGCGCGAGGCATGGGCTCGCACGTGATCGTGACGGAAGTCAATCCGACGCGCGCGCTGGAAGCGGTGATGGATGGCTTCGTCGTCTCCACGATGCTGGAGGCGAGCGACAAAGGTGACATCTTCATTACCGCGACGGGTGATATCAACGTCATCGATCGAGCGCATTTCGAGCGAATGAAGAGCGGTGCGATCATCTGCAACGCCGGACACTTCAACAGTGAGATCAACTTGAAGATGCTCGACGAACTCGCCGCCGAAGGGCGACGCGAACTGCGCCCGTTCGTCGAAGAGTATCGGCTAACCCCCGAGCGCGGGATCGTTGTTCTCGGTGACGGGCGACTGATCAATCTGGCCGCTGCCGAGGGGCATCCCGCGAGCGTCATGGACATGAGCTTCGCCAATCAGGCGCTGGCCTGCGAGTATCTGGTCAAGGAACGAGGCAAGCTCGAACACGTCGTCCATGGCGTGCCGACCGATATCGACCACGAAATCGCACGAGTTAAGTTGCGTAGCATGGGCGTCAGCATTGATACGTTGACTCTTGAGCAGGAGCACTATCTCTCATCCTGGCAGTCGGGAACGTAATTCACTTATCCAGGCAGCCGTTTAGCACGATGTCAGAATGCCAGGAACAGGGCAAGGGAGGCAGCCATTGAGTACGAGTTTCACGCGGTCCGCCAGGACGCTCTTTACCTCGGAGTCAGTGACCGAAGGGCATCCGGACAAGCTGTGCGACCAGATTTCCGACGCCGTCCTCGATGCCATCCTCAAGGAAGATCCCGATGCGCGGGTCGCCTGCGAGACGGCGGCGACGACCGGGCTCGTTCTTGTCTTCGGCGAGATCACGACCGACACCTATGTCGACATTCCGGTGATCGCGCGGCAGACAATCGAAGAAGTCGGTTACACGCGCGCCAAGTTCGGTTTTGATGCTGAGACGGCCGGCGTTGTCACGTCGATCAAAGAGCAGTCGAAAGAAATCTCGGCGGGCGTCGGGCATTCGCTCGAAACGCGCGATTCCGCGGACGGTGATCCGCTTGAATCGACCGGCGCCGGTGATCAGGGGATGATGATCGGTTTCGCCTGTGACGAAACGCCGGAATATATGCCGCTCACCATTTCGCTCGCCCATCAGCTGACGCGGCGGCTGGCCGAGGCGCGGAAATCGGGGGAAATCGCATACCTGCGACCGGACGGCAAGAGCCAGGTGACGGTTGAGTATCACTACGGCAAACCGGTGCGCGTGCAGACGGTCGTCCTCTCGGCACAGCATGACCCGGCTGTCACCCAGCGACAAATGCAGGTTGAATTGGCCGACGAGGTCATTCGCCGTGTCATTCCGTCGGACCTCCTGGACGCCGATACGAATATCTACATCAACCCCAGCGGCGGGTTTTCGATCGGCGGCCCAATGGGCGACGCCGGTCTGACCGGGCGCAAGATCATCGTCGATACCTACGGTGGTATGGCGCGGCACGGCGGCGGTGCCTTCTCGGGCAAAGATCCGACAAAGGTTGATCGCTCCGGCGCCTATGCTGCCCGCTATGTCGCCAAGAACGTGGTCGCTGCCGGACTGGCGGACCGTTTCGAACTGCAGGTGTCGTACGCGATCGGAAAAGCTCGACCGGTTTCGTTGCACATCGAGACGTTCGGCACCGAGCACGTCGAAGAAGACCTGATCGTTGAGTTGATCAACGCGCACTTCGACCTGAGACCGGCCGCGATCATCCGTCACCTCGATCTCATGCGACCGCTTTACCGGCAGGTCGCCTCGTACGGGCATTTTGGCCGGGCCGATCTCGATCTCCCCTGGGAGAAGCTGGACGTAGTCGACACGCTTCGTGAGGCCGCCGGTCTCAGCGAATCAAGGATGACGACCGCGCGCTAATGGATGAACCGCTGGGCGCGGGTGACAATCGTCACCTGCGCGCGTTGATTACCGGAGCAAGCGGATTCGCCGGCCGGCATCTTGCCGGCCATCTCATTGCGTCAACAAACTGGGAAATCACCGGGCTACAGACGCATGCTGCGGCCCCACTTGAGGGCGTTCGCATGCTTTCGTGCGATCTGCTCGATGCCGATCTGACGCAGCGGGTCGTCGCGCATCATCGGCCGGAGATCATCTTTCATCTGGCGGCGCAAGCCTACGTGCCCAAAGCCGTCGCCAACCCGGCCGGCACCCTGAACACGAACATCATCGCGCAGGTTAATCTGCTGGAGGCGTGCCGCGCGGTTGGTATTGATCCGATTATCGTCGTCGTCAGTTCAGCTGATATCTACGGCGATGTGCCGCCGGAGCAGTCTCCGATTCGCGAAACGCAGTCGTTCCGGCCGCGCAATCCGTACGCCGTGAGCAAGGCGGCACAGGATCTGCTCGGGCTGCAGTATGCATTGAGCTATGGCATGCGTATCGTGCGCGTGCGCCCCTTTAACCATATCGGACCCGGCCAGAATGAACGATTCGTCGTCTCCAGCCTGGCACGCCAGATCGCGGAGATCGAAGCCAGGCGCTCCGACCCGGTGCTCCTCGTCGGAAATCTTGAGGCACAGCGCGATTTCCTGGACGTTCGCGACGTCGTGCGCGCCTATGCCCTCGTCGCTCGGGCGGATTTCGCCGGTGATGTCTTCAATGTGGCGAGTGGCGTGGCCCGGCCAATTCAAGCGGTCCTCGACCACCTGCTCTGCCTGACGAACGTCGACGTTGACGTACACGAAGATCCGGCTCGGCTTCGTCCATCGGATATTCCGGTGCTGGTTGGAGATGCCACGAAACTCAGGCAGGCAACCGGTTGGTACCCGGAGATCGCGTTCGAGCGATCGCTGTCGGATACACTTGACGGCTGGCGCCGCCGCATCGCATCGCATTCGTGAGAGCTGCCCCCTATTCGACCGTGAACTCGACGATCCCGTCCGCGAACGGTAAGTCAACCGTATGTTCGTCGAACCAGGTTTCACCGAGACGCGTCTCTCGATTTGCGGGCCGGGCCGAATGAACCACGCGCAAACCGCGTGAGGTGACAATCGTTGGTTCGTAGCCGAGCGGTCGAACTCCGACTATAAAATTGATCGCGCGTTGGGCGCTCCAGGTGCGATCGACGAGCAGCTCAGCGGGGCTCGGCCACGTCTGGTACGACGCCTCGGATTGATCTTGCGGGCGGCCCCGGAGTGCTTGGCTCTCGCCTTGCGCGATCACGTTGAGCAAAAGATCCCCGCCGAGTCGCGCGGCGTGCCGCTCAAGTTGGTCGCCCGGCATTTCATCGGGGATTACAAAGCCCGTTTGCCCGAGAATCGCTCCTGCATCAAAGGAATCAGACAGCTGATGGACGGTGACTCCCCATTCCGATTCACCGGTTCGATAGGTCCAAAAGAGCGGGTCTGGGCCGCGAAATCGGGGGAGCAGCGACGGATGCAGGTTGATACCGCCGAGCAGAGCAACCTCCCGGATTGACGCAGGAATGCGCCAGGGGAAGCAGGCGGCAACAAGCAGATCAGGCTGATGTTGTCGCAATATTGAGTGAAGTTCGCCACCGAGCGGCCGCCGAATGTCATACTGAGGAATGTCGTGTTCTCCGGCGAGGCGTTCGACGGAACTGGATGTACCGCCGATGCTGATCGACGGCCGGTAACGACGCCGTCGGACCGCGTCGCCAATGGGCGAAGACGATGAAAGAAAGAGCGCGGTCACGTTTATTCCCGCGCGCAGCAGATGTTCGAACGGGATGGCGGTGAAGGGGCAGCGCCGCCCAAAGAAGGCAACGGAGATGCCCTCTCGGACATTCGAACTCGCATCGTTTGACACGCGCACTCCCCTTCGTTAGGCTTGATTGATGATTGCGATGGACGCGGAAAAGGGACGACCATGCCAAGGTTGGTTCAATGCATCAAGCTCGGCCGCGAGCTTCCCGGTCTCGAAAAGCAGCCATTCCCCGGTACGCTCGGTGAGCGCATCTTCGAGAACGTCTCGGAGCAGGCCTGGGAGATGTGGCGCGAACATCAAACGATTCTGATTAACCACTACGCGCTCAATCCGGCCGATCCCGATGACCGCAAATTGCTCCGCCAGCAGATGGAAGAGTATTTCTTCGGCGAGGGCGCGGCACACCCGCCCGGCTACGTCGCTCCCGGACACTAGCCGGCCGCCTTTTCCGTTTGCACGCTTCCTTTTCTTGAACGTCTTCTTCTATTGATGCGGCGGCTTCTCCTCTTTGGACTTGTCGGAAGTGCCCTCCTTCTGGGA
>JAICWZ010000339.1 GCA_025966355.1 Thermomicrobiaceae bacterium | reverse complement strand
GCTGGCGGGCGAGCGTTTCGGGATCCCGGTATCGGGCACCGTGGCCCATTCGTTCATCGAGATCTTCCCGAACGAACTCGACGCGTTTCGCGCCTTCGCTGAAACCTTCCCCGGAGATGTCACCCTCTTGATCGACACCTACGATACGCCGCGTGGCGCACGACACGCGGCGCTGGTCGCAGGCGAACTGGCGAAGCACGGGCGTCGTATCCGCGCGGTACGGCTCGATAGCGGTGATCTCGTCGCGCTATCGAAAGAGGTGCGCGCCATACTCGACGACGCCGGGCTGAATGATGTCGAAATCCTGGCGAGCGGTGGGCTGGATGAACATGATCTGGTCGAGTTGCAGCGAGGCGAAGCGCCGATTGACGCATACGGCATCGGCACACGTCTGGGTACATCGGCCGACCTGCCCTCGATCGATATGGTTTACAAGCTGGTGCAATTCGAGGATCGACCGACGCTCAAGCTGAGCACCGGCAAGGCGACTCTGGTCGGGCCGAAGCAGATCTGGCGCCGCCTTGATTCGGCCGGCCGTTTCGTCGAGGACTTGATTGCCTGCCGCGATGAAGCCGCACCGGGCGACGATTGGGAGCCGTTGCTCGAACCGGTGATGCGCGACGGGACGGCGCTGGCACGCCCGACGCTCGATGAGATTCGACAGCGTCATCGCACCGAGATGGAGCGCATGCCGAGCAGCCTGTTGCCACTTGACTGCCCGAAGCCCTATCCCGTTCATCTCTCGGAGCAATTGCAGATGCTGCAGGAGCAGGCGACCGACGCGGTGCGCCAACGAGAGCTTGGAAGCTAACCGCCGGCGTACGATGCGAATTGTGAGGTAGATGTTGCAGATGCAGAGTCATTCGGTGCCGGATGTTCCCCAGATCGACCCGGCGACCGCCTGGAAGGCCGTGCGCGACGAAGGCGCCGTCATCCTTGACGTGCGCGAGCCCGAGGAATTGGACGAGGTCGCGATCCCCGATGTGACGCATATCCCGCTCGGACAACTGAGCGCCGAATCTGACGAATTGCCCCGTGATCGCGATCTGTTCGTCATCTGCCGCTCTGGCGTCCGGAGCGCCTACGCGACCCAATTTCTCATGCAGTCTGGGTTCGACCGCGTGCGGAACATCACCGGTGGCGTTATTGACTGGGCACAAGCAGGCTTGCCGATCATCATCGACGGCGAGACAGTCTGCGTCGAAGTGCCGGGGGAGCCGGCGAGCTAGCGCGACTTCGGCCGGTCGCGTACGATGCGCCAGCCGAGGAAGAGGGCGACCAGGATCGCGATCGCGACGCCGATTCCGAAGAGCGGTCCTAGCCAGGTTACGAGCCAGGATGGATGATAGAGCGTCAGCAGGAGACCGAGGCTCACGAGACTGGCGCCGAGCAGAATCGCGAGAATGAGCCGGTTGATCAGCAGGTGCAACGTGCCGAGGATTTCCTCGATATGCACCACACGGATGCCAATCTCGATGTCACCCTGCTCCGCCCGGGTGAGCAGTCGCTCAGTGCGCTTCGGCAGATATTTCAGAAGACGACGAAGATCGTCGGCCGAGGCGATTAATTCCGGAATCCAGGTGTCGGGCATCCATTGGTCGATGATGGCGCGACGAATATAGGGCGCGGCGATCTCGACCGGTTTCAGATTCGGGTCGATGTGCCGGCCGACCCCTTCCTCCATAGCGAGGGTTTTCAGGAGTAGGCTCATCTCCGCAGGGAGTTGGAGCCGCCGTCTTCTGACGATCGCCATCACGTCGTTGATCACGACGTCGAAGCGATATTCCTCCAGCGTCATGCCGAGATAGCGGTCGAGCAGGTGCTGGACGTCGCGACGCAACCCACTCCGATCTGCGCCATGCTTGACCACATTGAGCATCGCCAGGCTATCGACGACATCGCCGGGATCCTCGCGCACCACACCAGCCGCCAGAGAAAGCAGCGCGTCGTGCGTCACCTTGTCGACCCGGCCGACCATGCCAAAGTCGAACATGGCGATGCGGCCATTCGGGAGAACGACATAGTTCCCCGGGTGCGGATCAGCATGGTAAAAGCGATGGTCGAAGATCTGCCGGAAGATGATGCGCGATGACCGTCGTGCCAGCAATTTTCGATCGATTCCGGCCGCATCGATGGCATCGACGTCGTCGATTTTGATACCGTCGATCCGTTCCTCGGTGATCACGTTGGACGTTGTCAGTTCCCAGTAGATTTTGGGAATAACAACGTCGCGGCTACGCGCGAAATTGGTGCGAAACTGCTCCGCGTTGCGGCCCTCTCGCTGGTAATCGAGTTCGCTGCGTAGCGTCCAGCCGAACTCATCGATCAGCCCTACGAGGTCATACGCCTCGGCGAGCGGAGCGCGGTTTTGGGCGAAGCGCGCGATTTGCTGCAGGATCGCCAGGTCTTCTTCGACTTGCGCCACGATCCCCGGTTTCTGCACCTTGACGACGACGCGTTGTCCACTGTGCAACCGCGCGGCATGGACCTGACCGATCGAGGCTGCGGCCAGCGGCGTATCGTCAAACCACGCGAAAAGCGATTTGACCGGCTTGCCCAGCGATTGCTCGATGACGTTGCGGATTGCTGGTGTCGGCACTGGTGGCACCTGATCGCGGAGTTTGCTCAGTTCGGTGATATAGGCGGGCGGGAGGAGATCCTCGCGCGTCGAGAGAATCTGTCCGAGCTTGATGAAGGTTGTTCCAAGGTCTTCGAGTGCCATGCGCACATGTTCAGCCTGGCTGAGCGCGACGCCATTCGGCGATCGTTTGAACACGCCGCGTTTGACCGGGATCAGCGAGCTGAGTCCGAGCTGTTCAATGATCGAGCTGACACCGTGGCGCGAGAGCACGCGAATGATCTCGGCGTAGCGACGCCGATGGCTGAGGATTTGAGATGGGGCGCGAAAGATCATGCGCGGTCGCTCCAGCGTGACGACGGCCCGGTGGTGGTGTTCGGTCGCATTGTAGCGCCGGTTGACGTGATCCCAGAAGAACGCGGATCAGTCGAGGTTCATCTGTCGCAGGCGGAGCGAGGCGAGAATGAGCGAAACGATGACAACGGCGACGAGAACAATGATGGCGGTAACCAATTGCGTCGGCTGAGGGATCGTCACGCGGGAATCGTCGATCCAGTGGACGAAGATCGATTGCATGAAGTGGCGAATACTGAGCACCCGGATGCCGGGAATGTAGCGCGCCAGCAGACTTTCCCAGAGCAGGATGTAGATGACGCCGACGAGGAGTGCGCGGGGAATGACGAGG
>JAICWZ010000279.1 GCA_025966355.1 Thermomicrobiaceae bacterium | reverse complement strand
GAAGAGGACGGAACGTGCCTGATCGGTTGGCACACCCTCGTCGCACATCGGCTTGAAGAGCAACTCGTCGGCACCGACCGGAATGACATGGATGCGCTCCGGCATGATGCCGAATTGCTCGGTCAGGTAGACGCCGTTCTCGGCCGTATCGACCAGAATCACGTCGGCGAGCGCGAGCGCGATGCGGTCGATGATGCGGATAAGCCGTGCAATGAGACCGCCGTGCGCGAACGTTTCGCGATCTTCAATCAACGTATCGGTCAGTGTGATGAGCGGGTTGAAGATAACCGGCTTGCCGAACAGTCGCGCCATGGGGCCAAGCAGCAGCAGATCGAGCTGGCCGATATAACCGAACATGACGCTGTCCGCATGGCCGATGCGACGAAGCATGCGCACGAGTAGAGCACCATATGCCCGAGTCAGGCGCAGTCCGAGGCGCGCCAACGCAACTGGCGATGCAAGCAGCGCGGTCTTGTCGTGCGCGTTGCTCCAGATCGATGCATGGACTTCGACAACATCGAAGCCGGCGCGACGCAGCGCCGCGATCGTCAAACTGTTGCGCGGGTAATCGCGCTCGTATGTCCCGAGATAAAGAATCTGCGTTGTGCTCCGCACCAGCTTCCCTCGCCGTCGCCGCTCGTTCCCGCTGATTATACGAGTCCGGGCGGGACGCTCAGGAAACGCGGCTCACGATGCCGGCGGGGAGCCGTTCAGGCAAGGCGGGAGCGCGCGTCGTCCGGCAGTTTGCGGTTGATCCGATGGCGCGCCGGGTTGAACTGCGCGATGCGCGAGGTCGGTCGATGGAGCGACGCGCCGCGTTCGGCCAACGTGTCCCGCAGACGCCAGCGAGTGAAGCAAAGCCGATCGATGGCCACCGGCGAGAGCCCGGCATCCAGCAGGTTCGCCAGTTGTTGTGGAGTGAGGTCGATCGTCTCAGGGGCTGTGTCGCGATCGTGTCGGGTTGTAGAGTTCACCATGCTATCCCGTCCATGCTGTCGAAGCGAACGCTCACGGGCAAGCTACCCGTCGTGCAGAGGTTGCGTCGTTCCGGAGTTCGACTGCCGGATCGACCGGCCCTTACCTCCCTCTAACGCAGGTTCGGTGCCGATGTATCGGCGCGACAACTGCCGCACCCTGTAAAAACAGGGACGTGAGCGAACCCACGTCCCTGGAGCGATCAAGATGGGTTGGATGGACTAGTAGTCCATGCCGCCGCCCGGCATCGGAGGCATCATCTTGTTCTCTTCCGGCTTGTCGGAGATGAGCGCCTCGGTCGTCAGGATCATCGCCGCGATCGACGTCGCATTCGCGACGGCAGAGCGCGTCACCTTGACCGGGTCGGTCACGCCCCACTCGACCATGTTGCCATAGTCTTCGCGGATGACCTCATAGCCGATCCCCGGATCGTTTCGCTCTTTCTGGAGCCGGCGAATCGTCTCGACGACGACCGCGCCATCCAGGCCGGCGTTGGTCGCGATGCCACGCAGCGGCTCTTCGAGCGCCCGACGCAGAATCGCCACACCGGTCTTGACATCGCCTTCGACATCGAGACCGTCAAGCGCCGCAATCGCGTTGATCAACGAGACGCCGCCGCCCGGGACGATGCCCTCTTCGACCGCGGCACGCGTTGCGCTCAGCGCGTCCTCGACGCGATGCTTCTTCTCTTTCAGCTCGGTCTCGGTCGCGGCACCGACCTTGATGACGGCCACGCCACCGGAGAGCTTGGCCAGCCGCTCCTGCAGCTTCTCGCGATCGAAGTCGCTGGTCGTCTGCTCGATCTGCACCTTGATCTGGTTGATGCGACCCTGAATCTCGGAATCCTCGCCGTAGCCCTCGACGATCGTCGTCTCGTCCTTCGTCGCGACGATACGGCGCGCGCGGCCGAGATCTTCGATTGTCGCATTCTCGAGCTTCTTGCCAACCTCTTCGGAGATCACCTGGCCGCCGGTCAATGCGGCGATGTCACGCAGCATTTCCTTGCGCCGATCACCGAAGCCCGGCGCCTTGACGGCCAGCACGTTGATCGTGCCGCGCAGTTTGTTGAGCGCGAGCGTGGCGAGCGCTTCGCCATCGACATCCTCGGAGATGATCATGAAGTTCTTGGTAACCTGGAGAACCTTCTCCAGCACCGGCAGGATGTCGGCGACGGCCGAGATCTTCTTGTCGGTGATCAGAATGTATGGCTCTTCGAGCTCGGCTTCCATTCGCTCTGGATTGGTGACGAAGTAGGCTGAGCTGTAGCCGCGGTCGATCTGCATACCTTCGGTGAATTCGGTCTCGAACTGCAAACCGCGCGACTCTTCGACGGTAATGACGCCGTCCTTGCCGACCTTCTCCATCACATCCGCGATGAGATTGCCGATCTCTTTGTCGGCCGCCGAAATCGCCGCGACCTGGGCAATATCATCCCGGCCGCGAACTTCCTTGGCCATGCTCTTCAGCATCTCGACGACCTTCTCGGTGCCGAGGTCGATGCCCTGCTTCAGCAGCATCGGGTTCGCACCGGCCGCGACGTTGCGCAGCCCTTCGTGCACGACCGCCTGCGCCAGCACGGTTGCCGTGGTGGTGCCGTCGCCCGCGACATCGTTGGTCTTGGTGGCGGCTTCCTTCAACAATTGCGCGCCCATATTGGCGAACGGATCCTCGAGCTCGATCTCCTTGGCCACGGTAACGCCATCGTGCGTGACCGTCGGAGCGCCGAACTTCTTATCGATCGCGACGTTGCGACCCTTCGGGCCGAGCGTCGTCTTTACGGCATTTGCCAGCGCGTCGACGCCCTCTTTGAGCGACTTCCTGGCATCCTCATTGAATTCCAGAATTTTCGGCACGTGTCCGTCCCTCCTCTTAGCATGCCCGCAGGCACCCAAGAACGACTGTCTTTAGATCGAAACTACTCTGAAACGACGGCGAGGATATCTTTCTCACTCAGAATCAGGAACTCGTCGTCACCGATCTTGAGCTCGGTGCCGGCGTACTTGGCGAAGAGCACCTCGTCGCCCTCTTTGACATCAACCGGCTGGCGTTTGCCATCCTCGTTGACGCGTCCGGCGCCTACCGCGATGACTTCGCCACGCTGCGGCTTCTCTTTGGCAGTATCCGGCAACACGATGCCGCTCTTGGTGACTTCCTCACGCTGGCTCGGGCGAATCAGTACCCGATCGCCAAGTGGCCTGATCTTTCCGTTACTGGTCCCCATCCTGTTGGAACCTCCCTTGGTTTGTACGGCGAGCGGTCCCGCCTCCCACATGCCCGTATCACCTGTTTTAGCACTCTCGAGGTGAGAGTGCTAACACTGCGAATCTTAGCGAAGCGCTGGCGAAGTTTCAAGGGGTCGTAACGATACCCCGAAAACTGCATCAATGAGTAGCTCGGCATTGTGCCCGGCGATCATCCGCCCGGGTGGATCGCGCAACATCAGGCATAATCCAGGGGGAGGATGCGCAACGGAGCGTATCCCTGGAACAGCTGATGAAAGGGGAATTCGTGAGCTACCGCTTCGCCACGCGTGTCGTCGAAATGCAGCCATCGCCGACCGTGGCGGTGTCAGATACGGTCCGCGCCTTGCGCCAACAGGGGAAAGATGTCGTCGATCTCGGCGGTGGAGAACCCGACTTCGCCACACCCGAATGGATCTGTCGTGCGGCCGCCGACGCTCTGTTCGCCGGAGACACGCATTACGTCGCCAGCGCCGGTACGCCGCAACTGCGCCAGGCAATCTCCCGAAAGCTGAAAGACGATAACGGCATCGAGGTCGGCCCGGAGGCGATTATCGTCACCCCCGGCGCCAAGTCCGCGCTCTTTTCTTC
>JAICWZ010000216.1 GCA_025966355.1 Thermomicrobiaceae bacterium | reverse complement strand
GTATTCGTCGAGATCGATGCCGTTGTGGATGACGTGGACGCGGGCAGGGTCGACTTCAAAGTTCGCAAGCACGTCATTGCGGGTTTCGGCGGAAACGGCGACGACGGCGTCGGCTTGCTCGATACCCGTTCGCTCCATCCAGGAACTCACGTGGTACGCGTTGCCGAGCTGCTCGACCTTCCACGGTCGCAGCGGCTCCAGTGAATGGATGGTGACGACGAGCGGCACCGACCAGAGCTGTTTGGCGAGAAAGCCGGCCAGATCGGTGTACCAGGTGTGGCAGTGAACGATATCGGCCGTTAACGTGTCTTTCGCCATCGCCAGGCTCCGCGACAGCGCGTCGAGCGCGCCGGTGAAGCGGCGATCCGTATTGCGTTGCATCTCATCCCAGCCGAGATAGCCGCGCACATGCAGCCGGCCCTCGTCGACGTGCTGGTCGCCGAACGAGCGGATATCGACCTCGACTGAGCGCGCGAGCGCCCGGCTGAGGTACTCAACGTGCACCCCGGCGCCGCCGTAGACATGTGGTGGATATTCATTGGTGAAGATGGCGACACGCGTTAGATCCGCCACGACTGCTCCCATTCATTCATCGTCCGATTCGGGCGTCGGAGACGCGAGCGCCAGTTCGAAGAAGGCGGCGTGGCGTTCGATGGCCGCGTCGATTTCGCGCAATTCGCTCGGCTCGAGTTGCATGAAGAGCGTCGGTTCGATCAACACCGAGCGTGCTGACGGCGATCGCTTCCAGATGCCGACGACCTGTCCATCGACGAAAATCGTATGGTTGAAGACGATGTTCTCGGGCAGAAAGGTCTTGCTGGCGGCGAGGCGCCGGAGATAGGCGCTCCGATCCTGATACGCTACGATCGCCTCGTCATAAATTGGCAGCAGCAGCACGGAATCGCTCCCCTCGCCGCTTACGGCGCTCGCGGCACCGGTGAAATAGGCGCGACCGTCCACGTCGATGCGTTCGAGCGCCGTCCCGAGCATCTCGATGGCGTGTCGTGCATCACCGACCGTCAAACCTGCCCACCAGGAGAAATCGTGAGGCGTGGCGGGACCATGACTCGTGAAATAGCGCGCGGCCAGTTTCCGCAACGCTTCGTCGCGGTTGAAGCGATCGATGGTCGGCGCCCGCTCATCGAGCAACATGTAAGTAAACTGCTTGCCGCGTCGTGGCCCGCTGCAAATGAGTCCATCGAGTTCGGCGCGCATCAGCAAGAGCATATAGCCGAGATTGTCGGTCTGAATGTTCGCTTCTTTGAGCGCCGTGACCAGAGCGGTGCGAGTCAACGCCTTCCCGCCCTGCAGTTCGCGCTCGAGTGTTCGGTTGCTTCGCGCGAAGATCGGTCCGTCGAGCCCGTGACGCCGATATTGTCCGGCGGAACCGGCGATGATACGTGGAGCGGTGAGCTTGAGCAGCCAGCGAATGTCCTCGGGCATGACGAAATGCCAGGTTGGTCGCAGGACATGCGTGCGCAAAATATCGCCATCGCTAAAGGCCTGATCGATTGCCGCCTCGTTCCCGTTGTTCAGACGCAGACCGAGCCCCCATTTGGCCGCTGGAAAGTCCTGAGACTGCACCGCGCCAAGCCACTGTACGACGGCCGCCGGGCTGTCGAAGCGCTCGTCAATCAGTCGCTGATTGCGAAGCCGGGCACGAGCGATTTCTTCCAGCGTCGTCACAGGCAGCATTCCCCCTTCCGGATGCGCGGCAATCACGTTCTTGTGGCTATTGTAGCGGTTTGGTGGTGGCTGGAAGCTGGGCGGGGTGCGACGGTTCATCGATGATGGCGTGAGGTTAGCATGATTTTGCGAATCGCGCAATGACCGCTTGTACAGTTTCATCACTTACGCGCCGTCCGCTATCCTCGATCACGCGGATCGAACCGAGTAGAGAGGGGTGTGCGATGGAAGCAAGTGCGCGATTGAAAGAGGCGGTCAAATGGATGTGGTCGCTCGGTGATTATGAGCGCGTCGCCGAGCGTCTGATGCCGTTTGCCGAGGAGTTGGCGGAAGCGATCGACGTTGCGCCGGGCATGTCGGTGCTCGATGTCGCGGCCGGTAACGGCAACTTTGCCATCGCTGCCGCACGGCTCGGGGCCGTCGTGGTTGCTTCGGATCTGACACCGCGTATGGTCGAACTCGGTCAAGCGCGCTCAGCCGCCGAGGGACTTGAGATCGTCTGGATGGAAGCCGATGCCGAGCAGCTTCCCTTCGAATCCGAACGCTTCGATCTGGCCGCTTCGGTGTTCGGCGCCATGTTCGCGCCGCGGCCGGAGCGCGTCGCGGCGGAACTCTTCCGTGTTGTGAAGCCTGGCGGCATCGTGGCGATGGCAAATTATGCTGGAGAAGGCTTTCTCGGCGAGTTTTCTCGGCTGCTCTATCGCTTCGGGCCAGCCTCGCCCGAGCGCTACGAGTCGCCCTTTCGCTGGGGCGACCCCGAAGCCGTGCATCAGCGATTCGCGGGCCTCGCGGAGGAGATCAGCGTTGAGGCGCGCACACTCAGCTTCGCGTTCGATTCGGCTGAGGACGCGTTGGCAACCTGGGAGGCGACCAACGGACCACTGATCGCGATCAAGACGATATCGCCACCCGAAACGATGGACGCGCTCCGTCGGGAAGCGCTGCGACTGATCACATCGATCGGCACGCCAGTCGATGGCCGCCTCCGTCTCGATTCCCGATACGCGCAGGTGATCGCGCGCAAAGCCGGCGCAAGGGCGTAACGGGTCGTCGTGCTACGATGGCCGAACGCTGAACGACGGAGGCTGTCGTGGACATGAGAAGAGGTAACGGATGAGCTCGTTTGAAACGTTGCGCGCGTTGATGGAGATCCCGGGGCCGACCGGCCAGGAACAGCAGGTGATGGCCTGGCTGCGCGAGCGCTGGGCGCCGAAGGCGGAACGTGTCTGGACGACCAAGGTGGGGAACCTGCTGGCGCATATCGGTGGCCGCGGACCGATTCTGCTCTTGCAGGCGCACGCCGATGAGATCGGCTTCGTCGTCAAGAGCATCGACGCGAACGGCTTTCTCTGGCTGGCGAACGCGCAGGCCGGCGTCGCCAACCCGACCAAACGCTATCCCGCCGGGCAACCGGCGCTGGTCGTCGGTCGCCATCAGACGATCGAGGGCGTTTTTGCCACCGCGACCGGCCACATCCTGAACGCGCATCAGCGTCAGAAAGACGCGCTGGAGTTCGACGATCTCTTCGTCGACATCGGCGTCGCATCACGCGCGGAGGCGTTCGAGCGCGGTGTTCACGTCGGAGCGGGCGTCATCTGGAATCCGCCGGTGCGCCGGTTGGGTACGCGCATCTACGGCAAAGCGATCGACGATCGGGTATCGCTGGCGATCATGACCGAGCTGTTGGAGTCGACCGATCTGAACGACCTGCGCTACGACCTCTATTTCGCCGCGACGGTGCAGGAAGAGATCGGCCTGGCCGGTGCCTCGTCCTTGCGTCCAGATGTCGATGCCGATCTCGCCATTGCTCTGGACAATGGACTCGTCGGTGATATCCCGACGGTCAGCGAGCGCGATATGCCGACCGTTCTTGGTGGCGGTCCAACGCTCGTCCACAAGGACCACTATGTTCACTACGACGTCAATATCATCTGGAAACTGGCTGATCTCGCCGAGCAGCAGGGCATTCCGGTGCAACACGCGGTGTACCAGCAGTTCGGCAGCGATGGCGCGGCGCTGATTCGCCAGGGAATCCCGGCGGCGCTGCTCGCGCCGGCCACGCGCTACACGCATTCGGCCTTCGAGATGATCGACGAGCGCGATATCGACCACACTCTCGCCTTGCTAGCGGCGTTCGTCACGACCCGCTGACCGATCGGGCGTCAACGGGCGGAACGCAGAGCGAGCGCAGTTGCCTTAAGCGGCCGACGAGAGCGAACGGCAAAGCGCGAACGATTTGAGTCCGTTGACGAGCGAAAATTGACATGTTACGGTGTTGGAGCCTGTCGTAACCGTTCCTCTTTGTCTTCGGACCAATTGGCTCCAACGCGGCACGGCCGAGCCCGGACACAACGCAGTGCCGGGAATCCCAGGAAGCTCGGAAAATCTTCGGTGCAACGATCGCTTGATCAGACGTCTGGTCGAGGCGATGGGAGGTCGCAATTCATGGATATCGGGTTGCTCGGACGACGGATGGCTGAAGCGCAACAGCTGATGGATCAGCGCGATGTCGATTTTCTCTTCGTCTCGCCATCGTCCGACCTTGTCTACCTCTTCGATTATCCCGCGCACACGAGCGAGCGGCTGGCGCTGCTCATCCTCCCTCGCAGCGGCAAGGCGCAGTTGGTGGTGCCGACACTGGAGCGCTCACGCTCTGCCGGACGCGAAAGCCTGGTGGATATCCATACGTGGAACGAGACCGAGCAGCCGGTTGAGGTCGTACGGGACATCGTACGGTCGGTCAATGGCCCC
>JAICWZ010000049.1 GCA_025966355.1 Thermomicrobiaceae bacterium | reverse complement strand
ACTAACCCTGCGCGTCGAGTACGACCCGACAAGGCGCGCCATCGATATCGCCCAGGCGGAGCGGCAAGCAGGTGAGGTGATGCGTGCCCTGATCGACGGTGCGCAGATCCAGTCCTTCGACGATAACCAGCCCGGCGCCCAGCAAAATGCGGTGCGTCTCACCATCGCCATCGAACGCCTCAACTGAGAGATAGTCGACGCCGATCAGATCGACACAATGCTCGACGAGCCAGCGAGCACCGGATGGGGTGACCGCCAGAAACTCCCTATCGAACTTGTGCGTCGGGTTGGCCCACTTGGCCGAGTTGCGAGTCTTGAGGAGCAGTCTCGTCGTGTCAGTCGGGATGCCAGCCGCTTCAAGGTCGGCATCAGTGACGTGACGGTCGCGTTGCGTGAGATCCGCGACGTAGCAGGGGCCGATCATCCGCTCGATGGTGATTGATTCGAGTTTGGCTGCGTCGTCAATGAAATGCCAGGGCGCATCGAGATGCGTGCCGGTGTGCGAGGTGTGCTCCAACGTTGTGACGTTTGAATGAGCACCTTCGGCGATGCGTTGCAACGGTGTAGCCCGCACTACGCCATCGCCGGGCCAGACCGGCATGCCGGGGATCAACGGCACCGAGACGTCAATTGGTTTTCTGGATGCGGCCACGACTCTCGCTCCAATCAGGCGTTGGTCGTTCGTGGGGCAATCAGCGATCTAAACGATAACCGGGCAGGTCGATCGTCGTCCCTGCCCGGAATCTCGATTCGTGTGCGCCCGCGATTAGACCGCGACCTGCTGCTCCGCCAGGATCTGATCGATCTCTTCCTTGAGCGCGGCGACGATCTCGCTCTCTTCAACTTTGCGAACGATCTTTCCCTTGCGGAAGATGACGCCCTTGCCGCGGCCCGCCGCGACGCCGACATCGGAATCGCGCGCTTCACCCGGCCCGTTGACGACGCAACCCATGACGGCCACCTTGATCGGCGCGCTAATCGTCTTGAGATAGTCATCAACTTCGTTGGCGAGCTTGAAGAGATCGACCTCGACCCGCCCACAGGTCGGGCAGGCGACAAGCGTGGCGCCGTGCTGGCGCACTCCGAGACTCTTGAGAATATCGAAGCCGACCGCAACTTCTTCGACCGGATCGGTCGTCAGCGAGACGCGGATCGTGTCGCCAATCCCTTCGGCCAGCAACGTGCCGATCCCGACAGCGGAGCGTACCGAACCGGATTTCGGTGTGCCCGCTTCAGTGACACCGAGGTGAAGCGGATAGTCGTTCAGCTTTGCCATGCGCCGATACGCTTCGATCATGATCGGCACTTCGAAGGCTTTGAGCGAGATCTTGATGTCGCCGAAGTCGAGATCCTCGAGGATCTTGATGTGGCCCAAGCCGGTGCGGACCATGTGCTCGGCGATCAGATCGATCTGCGTGGCGTTCTGAGATGCCATCTCATCGACGAAGTCCTTCGACATCGGCGGAACCGAGCCGAAATTGACGCCGATGCGGATCGGGATGCCGCGCTCTTTCGCCTTCTTGACGACCTCGCGCACATCCTCGGGCTTGCGGATGTTGCCGGGATTGAGCCGCAGGCCGTGGATGCCCGCATCGATCGCCTTGAGAGCCAAGGTGTGTTCGAAGTGAATATCGGCGATCAGTGGAACCGGGGCGAATGGCACGATATCGGGAAGCGCGGCGGCTGCCACGCGATCGGGCACGGCGATGCGCACGATCTCGCATCCGGCATCGGCCAACTCCTGGATTTGCGCGAGCGTGGCCTTCGGGTCGCGGGTATCGGCAGTCGCCATCGACTGCACGACGATGGGCGCGCCACCACCGATCTGAACGTCTCCAACGTGAAGCGCGCGAGTTTTTCTGCGCGGCGCAAGCATTTCGGGTTTACCTCCTACGCGGGCTAGCTTTCCGCAGCTAGCTTAGTGCGTGGACGTCCATTTGCCAAGTTTGGGCGTCTATTTCAGGAACGATTGGCCACTGATGATCCGGTTGATGTCGGCAAATGCGACGACCAACATGAAGGCGAGCAGGATGACCAGCCCAACGAAGTGCACGACGCCTTCTTTTTCCGGCGGTACTTTCTTCCCGCCACGCAATGTCTCGATCAATACGAAGAGCAGCCGCCCACCGTCAAGCGCCGGGATCGGCAGGAGGTTGAGAATCGCAAGGTTCAGCGAGAGCAGAATCGTGATGTTCGTCAACGTCGCCAGAACCGGCGCGTCGCTCGCCTTGATGACCTCGGACGTGAGCTGGCCCATGCCGATCGGGCCCGCGATACCCTGTACCGGGACATCGCCGCGAACGAGCAGCGCAATGCCATGGAACATCTGATCGATCGTCGTGAATGTTTGCTTGATTCCTTGCGGAACAACCTTCCACCAGACCACCGGATACATGACGAAGTCCTGCGTCGCATCGACGCCAAGTCGCAGCTCGGATTGCGTGTCGCTCATCTGCGGCACGGCGAACTGCAATGTGACCGGCTGGCCGTCGCGCTGGACGACGACCGGGATCGTCTTCCCGGCATTATTCAGGAAGATCGACCGGTACACGACGGCGTCTTCGACCGTCCGGCCGTTGATCGACACGATTTCATCGTTCGGTTGGATGCCCGCGTGCGCGGCAGCTGAGTCAGCGGCGACGCTCGTTACGTGGATCTTCGCCTGCAACGCATCTTCAAGCGAGATGCCGATCTTTCCCTGCCCTGGTGGCGGATTCGTGCGCGGAGCAACCGTGGAGTTGATAATCTGATCGCCGCGTTTGATGACGAAATTGAGCGATCCGCCGCTGTCCGAATTGACGGTGGTGATCAACTGGTCGACGCTGGTAATCTCCTTGCCATCGACGCTCAGGACACGATCACCGGGCATCCACCCGGCCTGCGCCGCCGGTGAGCCGGCGCTGACATCGGCGATATGGGTGAGATTCTTGTTCTCTCCCTGGGAGCCGACGAGCACGATCGTCAAAACGAAGGCGAGCAGAAGATTCATGATCGAACCGGCGGCGAAGAAGAAGGTTCGCGCAAGCTTCCCCTTGGCGATCATGCTGTCCGGCGACATCGATTTGCCGTCTTCGCCGAGCACGCGAACAAAGCCGCCAATTGGCAGCCAGTTGATCGAATAGAGCACGCCGCCGCGCCGGAAACCAGCGATACGGGGGGGGATGCCGATGCCGAATTCTTCGACGCGAATGCCAACGAGTTTTGCGGAGACGAAGTGCCCGATCTCGTGAATCAGAATGAGGATCGCGAGAATTGGGATGATGTAAAGCGCATCGCTCAAGTTTTGCCTCAATACCGGTAAAGTGCGTCCGCGGAGTGCGGTGCCGACGTGGCTGCGCCGATGTCTGACGTAATGGTACTGAGCGTGCATAAGGCACGCCACCGGGAAGGACGAATGTCCGGGGTGAATAGTACTTTTGAACTGCGAGCGTCCTTATTCCCAGCGGATGAGGAGATGTTCGAGGATCATCACCGCGACGTAACCGGCGATGCCGACAAAAGCCATCGTCAGCGCGGCTGAGAAAACGATCGGCGCGCGGTATTCGGTGCGACCGAGATTCATCAAATATCCCAGTCCGGCATCGGCCGCCACGAATTCACCGACGACCGCCCCGGCGACCGCCAGGGTCGTCGCCATGCGGATCCCGCCGAGCAACGTACGCAGCGCCAGTGGCAGCTCGACGTGCCAGAAGACACGGAGTTCATGGGCACCGAGCCCCCGCGCCGCCTTGATGAGCTGTGGGTCGACCTCGCGGAAACCGACGATTGTGTTGATCAGGATCGGGAAGAAGACGATCAGCGCGCAGATGATGACTTTTGGTAGCAGGCCGATACCGAACCAGACAACCAGCAACGGTGCGAAGGCGATGACCGGCATCGCCTGGGACGCCGCGAGGTACGGCGCCAGCAGTTCATCCATCAATTGCGACCGCGCGATCGGATAACCGAGGCCGACCCCGACGACAAGCGCGACCGCGAAGCCGAGCAGCGCCTCCGTGAGGGTTGCCTTCGTGTGGTGCCAGATGACACCGGCGTGCCAGAGATCGATCCAGTTGTGTGCTACGTCCGAAGGCGAGGGGAGCATGTATTCGGGAACGCGATGGCTCTCCCAAACGAGCTGCCAGGCGAGAATCGCGAAAACGATGCCGGCCAGTGAAAGCCAGACTTGCCGGTTGCCGGCCACCCGAACGAGCCAGTGACGCTGAGCATCGCTCGGCTCTGCAGTTGTTGGATCGATCGGGCCCGGCCGGCCATCCTCGTGCGTTGGCTGTACCGGCCGGCTCGATGTTCGCTTCACTTCGCGTTATTTCGCCTGTTCCACGAATTGATTCGTATAGCAGGTCGTCGGATCGACGGCCTTGTCGATCACATTGACGGATTTCAGGAAGTCGGTCGTCGTCTTCCAGGAATCCGGATTGGTCCAACCGGTTGGATGATCCGCGACCGGCTGCTGGTATTTCAGCGTTTCGGTCAGAATATCGCGCTGCGTCTGCTTGTCTTTGTCGGCCGTTAGCTCGGGCATCCGCTCGATCGTCGCGTCAAACGCTTCGTCCGGGTTCTGCAGGTCCTCGTTCATCGCCTTGACGGTGGCGTCGATCACCTTTTGCACGACGTCGGGGCGATCCTTGATCATCGATTCGCTTGCCACGATGCCGGAGGAGACGATCTGGACGTAGTCGTTCACCTGCAGCGCCTTCGTATCGATGCCGACGTCTTTCGCGTTGACCGGTTCGTTGCTCATGTAGGTCATGGCGGCGTCGACACGCTTCTGGCTCACCGCCTCAAGCTCGGTGAAGCCGATGGCCGTGATCTTGACGTCGTTGGTGGTGAGATGACCCGCCTGAAGCAGCGCCAGCAAACCGTAGTAGGTCGAGCCAGTGAGCTGCGAGACCCCGATATTCATCCCCTTCAGATCGGCCGGGGTGTTGATCGTCTTGCCGCTATCGGCAAGATAGATGAGGCCGACCGGATACTTGGTGAAGAGCTGCATCACCATCTGCACCGGCACGCCAGCCGCGCGCGCGGAGACGACCGAATCGCCGGTGCTGACGCCGAAGTCAACTCCGCCGGTGCCGATTTGCGCGAGCAGATCGGGGTTCGAGCCGTCCTTCACCGTGACATCAAGTCCGGCGTCCTTGTAATAGCCCTTCTCGGCCGCGAGATAGATGGCGGCTGAGTTCATGCTCGGCTTGAAGCCGGTCGCGATCGTCACCTTGATCGGGTCGCCGGTCGATGCGGCCGGTGAGGCGTCGGGCGTCGCTGCCGGAGTCGCGGACATGCCGCTGGCGCTGGTCGCTTCAGGAGAGGCGGCCGACGGTGTGCCGGCAACCGGCGACGCACCGGGGGTGCCACCTTCTGACGTCGTCGTTTCGGTTGAAGGAAGGGTGGCCGACGTCGAGGAGCCGCAGGCGGCGAGGATGATGCTCACGCACAGCATGACAGCGATAAATATCGATTTGCGCATTAAGTCCCTTCTTGTCCATGTGATCCAAAGATTTGAGGGGCGTTCACCCGCGGCAGAATACCATAGTTCGCGCCGTTGTCTATCGATCATTGGGCTCACGACGCGCCAGGAGTGGCGGCGTGCGTTGCGCGCGGCTTCGATGCTCGGGATTGGTACCGGACGGTACGAGCAAACATTCGAGCATGTTAGAATGACTCGGCTGTTTTGCTCGCCTGCCTGCAACGCGGCCGATGGTGCGTTTTTTCCGTGCGCGGAAATCGAGAACAGGGAGGTTCGATTACGCCAATGCTGATCGGAATTCCGAAAGAGATCAAGGACAACGAGAACCGCGTTTCGACGACACCATCGGGCGTCGCCGAGTATGTCCATCACGGTCATACCGTTCTGGTCGAACAGAACGCTGGAGGCGGCAGCGGATTCAGTGACGATGAGTATGCGTCGGCAGGGGCGACCATCGTTGACACACACGAATCGGTCTTCGCGCAGGCCGAGATGATTGTCAAGGTGAAGGAGCCGATCGCCAGCGAGTACGGCCTGCTGCGCAAGGATCAAATTCTCTATACCTATTTGCACCTCGCGGCCGAGGAGAAGTTGACGCACGCATTGATAGATCGCGGGGTCGCGGCGATCGCCTACGAGACGGTGCAACTGGCCGATCGATCGCTGCCATTGCTCGCGCCGATGAGCGAAGTCGCCGGCCGGATGTCGGCCCATATCGGTGCGTACTATCTGATGAAGACGAAGGGTGGCCGCGGCTTGCTGCTCGGTGGGGTGGCGGGCGTTCCGCCGGCCAAGGTCGCTGTGATCGGCGGCGGGATCGTCGGCACCAACGCGGCGCAGATCGCGCTCGGCATGGGTGCTGAGGTGACGGTCGTCGACCTGAACGTTAATCGATTGCGCTATCTCGACCACGTGCTGCACGGCCGCCTGACGACGCTCGCGTCGAATCGTGGCAGCATTGCCGCTTCGGTGCGGGATGCCGATCTGGTGATTGGCGCGGTGCTGATTCCCGGCGCAAAGGCTCCGAAACTGGTGACACGGTCGATGGTTGCCTCAATGCGACCTGGTTCGGTGCTGGTTGACGTCGCCATCGATCAGGGTGGTTCCATCGAAACAATGAAGCCGACCAGCCATACCGATCCGGTCTTCGTCGATGAAGGCGTTACACATTACGGTGTGACGAACATGCCGGGCGCGGTTCCCCGCACCAGCACCATCGCGTTGAGCAACGTGACCCTTGCGTATGGTCTCGAACTGGCCGATCTTGGCTTCGTCAAAGCGGTGTCGTCTGATCCGGCGCTGGCCAAGGGCGTGAATGTCTATCGAGGGGTCATTACGTATCCATCTGTTGCGGAAGCGTTTGGCATGGATCATACTCCGTTGTCAGATCTGCTATAGTGTGTTCGCTGCGTGTACGAACGGTTGGATGATGGAACCCGCGTAGCGATTTTTCCATCGGGTATACAACGATCAATCGCGTCTGGCGCTCGGGGCGCCAGGCGCCGGCTAAGGGAGTCGCGCGTGACGGACTCCGAGCGAACGAATCTCACTCGCGCGCGGGGAACGAAGGGGCGGATAGATGGAGGAACTCATCGGGCGTTTCCTGGATGGGCTCGAGGGTGACCGAGGATTCTCTCCAAACACGGTATCGGCGTATCGAAACGATCTCGGGCAATTCTGTGAATATCTCCACGACGATGGAGCGATCGCGAGTTGGCCGGAACTTGCCAGCACCCACCTGACCGGGTTCGTGCTTTTCTTACGTGAGCGTGACTATGCGAACTCGACCGTCGCACGGAAGGTCGCCGCGGTCCGCTCATTTTGTCACTTCCTGATTGGCGAGGGGCTGCTGCGACACGATCCTTCCGATTCGTTGCCGTCGCCGCGCGTCGACAAGTTTGTGCCGCGCGCCATCTCGCGGGATGAGATCGAAGCGCTGCTGGCCCGCGCGGCAGAGCAGCGAACGCCGGAAGGCCTGCGCGATCTCGCGATGCTGCAAACGCTCTATGCGACCGGCATGCGCGTCAGCGAGCTAACGTCGCTCGATCTCTGCGACATCGATCTGCCGCATGGTGAGGTGCAGTGTGGACGCAAGCCGGACCGATCGCGCACGGTCCCGCTCACAATTTCGGCAGCCGAGTCGTTGAGCGAATATCTCGACGCGGGGCGGCCGCTCTTGCGCCAGGATGCCGATGTCGACGCGGTCTTCCTCAATCATCGCGGCAGCCGGCTCACGCGTCAGGGTTTCTGGCTGATCTTGAAGGCGCACGCCGAGGCGGTCGATATACCAGATATCACGCCTCACACCATACGCCATACGTTTGCTACCCACGCCCTTAGCGATGGCCAGGAATTGCGCGATATCCAGCGCATCCTGGGGCATATGAGCATCTCGACGACACAGGTCTATCAGCGCGTCACGACCAACGGCGCGGTTGACCACGAAGATGTCGTTCTCGTCGGGAATGGCGCCTCGTGCTACGATTCGAGCGGCGAAGGGTAGCAACGCGCCGCGCCTTCACCGCAAGTATCGACGAACAAACCCCTCGTCTTCACTATGGCGAGGGGTCTTTGCACTGACCTTTATCATATCCAGCGCTCAATGGAGGTACAGAGGACATGAACGAGGCCCGGCGGCCGGATGTCGCGATGGATACGATCGTCTCGCTCGCGCGCAGGCGCGGCTTCATCTTCCCCGGAAGCGAGATCTACGGCGGCCTCGCCAACACCTGGGACTACGGGCCGCTCGGCGCCGAGCTGAAGCGCAACATCAAGAACGCCTGGTGGGAGTTCTTCGTGCAGGGGCGCGACGACATCGTCGGGATCGACGGCAATATCATCCTGCACCCGCGCGTCTGGGAAGCCTCCGGCCACGTACAGGAATTCAACGACCCGCTGATCGACTGCCGGAACTGCGGAAGTCGCTACCGGGCCGACACGCTCATCGAAGATAAGCTGGGCCAGCAAGCCGAGGGGATGCCGCTCGGTGAAATGACCGAACTGATCCGCTCCAGTAATATAGCCTGCCCGTTCTGCGGCCAGCGCGACTGGACCGAGGTTCGCCAGTTCAACCTGATGTTCCAGACGACGCTCGGGCCAGTCGAAACATCGGGGACGAAGGTCTTTCTGCGACCGGAGACGGCACAGGCGATCTTTCTCGATTATCGTGCCGTGATGCAGTCGAGCCGCACCAAGATCCCGTTTGGAATCGCCCAGATCGGCAAAGCGTTTCGCAACGAGATCACGCCGGGCAACTTTATCTTCCGCCTGCTCGAATTCGAGATCATGGAGATCGAGTACTTCATTCGCGAGAGCGAGGCGCCAGAGACGTTCGAGGACTGGTTGACCCAGATCGGCGCCTTCTTCGATTCGATCGGGTTGCGTCGCGAGAACATTCGTACGCGCGAGCATGAGGGCAAAGAGCTTTCGCACTACTCGAAGCGGACGGTCGACTACGAATATCGCTTCCCATTCGGCTGGAAGGAACTCTGTGGTCTTGCCTATCGCGGCAACTATGATCTCAGCCGCCATATGGAATTCAGCGGGGTCGACCTGTCGTACTTCGAGCAGCAATCGGGCGAGCGTTTT
>JAICWZ010000526.1 GCA_025966355.1 Thermomicrobiaceae bacterium | reverse complement strand
GTGGCTCATCCATTCGCCGAGGGTGTCGAAGAGCGCCACGTCGAGCGCGGCGCCTTCGCCGGTTCGTTCGCGCTGGTAGAGCGCCGTCAGGATGCCGGAGTAGGCGTACATGCCGCCCGAGATATCGGCTACCGAGATGCCGACCTTGGAGGGCGTCTCCGCGGTGCCGGTCACCGAGACTAATCCCGTTTCGCACTGGATGAGCAGATCGTAGGCCTTCTTGTCGCGATACGGTCCGGATGAGCCGTAGCCCGACATCGTGCAGACGATCAGCCGGGGATGTGCGGCGCGCAGCTCGCCGGCACCGTAACCGAGCCGCTCGACCGCTCCCGGCGCCAGATTGTGGATGAAGACGTCGGCGCTGCTGAGCAATTTGCTCAGGATCGACTGGCCCTCCGGCTGCTTGACATCGAGGGTCAGCGATTCTTTGCCACGATTGAGCCAGACGAAGTAGCTGGCCAGACCGTTGACGGTGCTGTCGTAGCCACGCGCGAAATCGCCGCTGCCGGTGCGCTCGATCTTGATGATGCGGGCACCGAGATCGGCCAGCTGGCGGGTCGCGAACGGCGCGGCGACCGCCTGCTCCAGCGCGACGACGGTGATCCCCTCCAGCGGCAACATCAGTACGACCTTGGCAGCCCGAGCACATGCTCGGCGACGTACGACAGGATCAGATTGGTCGAGATCGGCGCGACCTGGTAGAGACGGGTCTCGCGGAACTTGCGCTCGACATCGTATTCGACGGCAAACCCGTAGCCGCCATGCGTCTGAATGGCGACGTTGGCCGCCTCCCAGGAGGCGTCAGCCGCCAGCAGCTTTGCCATATTTGATTCTGCCCCGCACGGTTCGCCGCGATCGAAGAGTTCGGCGGCGCGAAAACGCATCAGGTCGGCGGCGCGGACGTTGACATGCGCCCGTGCGATCGGGAACTGGATGCCCTGATTCTGGCCGATCGGGCGCTCGAAGACGACGCGACTCTTGGCGTAATTGGTGGCGCGTTCGATGAACCAGTCACCGTCGCCGATGCATTCGGCGGCGATCAGGATGCGCTCGGCGTTCATGCCGTCGAGAATGTAGCGAAAACCGCGGCCTTCTTCACCGATCAGGTTCTCGGCGGGTACTTCCAGATCATCGAAGAAGAGCGCGGTGGTGGCATGGTTCATCATCGTGTCGAACGGGTTGACGGTCAGCCCGTTTCCAACAGCTTCACGCAGATCGACCAGAAAGACGGAGAGCCCTTCAGAGCGTTTCTTCACCTGATCGCGCGGAGTGGTGCGCGCCAGTAGCAAGAGCAGATCTGAGTGCTCCACGCGCGATATGAAGACTTTCTGGCCGCGAATGCGGTAGTGGTCGCCCTGACGGGTGGCGGTGGTGCGCAGCTGCGTGGTGTCGGAACCGGTGTTCGGCTCGGTCACGCCGAAGGCTTGCAGGCGGAGTTCGCCGCTCGCGATCTTCGGCAGATACTGCTGCTTCTGCTCCTCGGAGCCATGTCGCAGCAATGTGCCCATGGTGTACATCTGAGCGTGACACGCGCCGGCGTTGCCGCCCGAGCGATTGACCTCTTCCAGAATGATCGAGGCTTCGGTGACACCGAAGCCGAGCCCGCCGTACTCCTCGGGGATGAGCGCCGAGAGGAAGCTGGCCTCGGTCATTGCTTTAACGAAGGCCTCGGGATAGCTCCGTTCGGCATCGAGCCCGCGCCAGTATTCGTCCGGGAAGCGGGCGCAGAGTTCGCGCACCGCCCGTCGTAGCTCGCCATGCAGTTCGCTGGTCGACACGCTCGGTTCACCCCTTCGTTTTGGCCCACAACAGTGTGTTAGGGCTAGTGTAAACGACGGAGCGATTTCTCGCGCAGCATAATCGGCGTAGGGATTTGATTGATCAAACCCTACGCGCCGTTCAGGCGGCGCCCGTCCTCCTCGCCGCCCCGGCATGCACGTTCAGGGGATCGGCACCGTGCCAACCTGCGCGTGTATCCCGATAGTTGCGATGCGGAAACACGCCTCGTGCATGCGCACATCGGCCAGCCGTGATCAATCACGCCCCTACGGAGGGACGACGGGATCAATGAGATTCGGGCGGT
>JAICWZ010000523.1 GCA_025966355.1 Thermomicrobiaceae bacterium | reverse complement strand
TTTACGACGATCTGTCACCACTGCTGCGCTTCATCGTCGCCGGCGGCCTGCCCACCACCGTCAAGGCGGGGCTCAATCTGCTCGGCACAAAAGTCGGAGATCCGCGGCCGCCGCTACTACCGCTCGACGAAGCCGGACTCAACGAATTGCGGTCGCTCCTCGTCGATTAGCTCACCCCAGAGCGTTGACGCCGAGCCGCTCGCAGATCGCGAACACCTCTTCGAAGATCGAACCGGGCACCGTGTAGGGATCGGTAGCGCTGATCTCTGCCAGATGGTCGACGATGTCGTCGGCGGTAGGCTCAGTGCCCGATTGCGCGAGCCAACCGTCACCGAGTCCGACGAAAACGCGGGCGAACCGGCCGCCACAGGCTGAATAGTTCTGGTGCGTCAACTCGCAGGCACGGCTGGCCAGGAATACCACAATCGGTACGACGAGTTCCGGTTTGATCACCTTGGTGAAGCCGATTTCCTCCAGCGCTTTGGGGTCGCCGATGGTCTCGGTGACCATTCGCGAAAACCCCAACGGCAGAACGGTATTCGACTTGATACCGTACTCGGCGCCCTCGATCGCAATCACGTTGGACAAGCCGACCAGCCCCGCCTTCGCCGCGGCGTAGTGAGCCTCCGACGGTTGACCGAACATCCCGCCCGACGACGAGACGAAGACGAACCGTCCGTAGCCCTGTTTCTTCATCGCCCGGTATGCCGGTTGGCTGAGATGGAAGCCGCCGTCGAGGTGAACCCGCAGCATCCGGGTCCAATCGTCGTGGGTGAGTTGATCAAACGGGATGCTGTTGAAAATCCCGGCGTTGCTGACCACGGCGTCGATGCGACCGCACGCCGTCAGCGCGGTGTCGATGATCGCCTCGCCGCCATCGGGGCTGTCGACCGATTGATGCGACGCTACCGCTTGCCCACCGGCGTCTGCGATCTCTTTCACGACGGCATCGGCGACACTGACGTCTTCGCCGTCGCCGTGCATGCTGGCGCCCACATCGTTGACCACAACCGATGCGCCCCGCTTGGCCAACTCCAGGGCATAGAGGCGCCCCAAGCCCCGGCCGCCGCCAGTGACGACCGCGACCTGATTCTGGAAGTCGATCATGGGAACCCTTTCAACCTGCGATATTGAAACGAATATTTGGTTGCGCGGCCAGCGGTGAACTACGTGGTCACGCCGGTTACCATCCCTGACGTCCCGCGCCTGGCGCGGACCATATACGATCACACCAAACGTTTGTTCCTAAGCGCAAGCCCGTGGATTGATTCAGGAGGCGCAGTGAGCGATTTCGAGTCGGTCGACTATTTCACCGACCAGTCTCTGGTCCCCGACCCCTATCCCTACTTTGACTACCTGCGTTCGCAGTGCCCGGTGCGACCGGCGACACCGCACGGCGTCGTCGCGGTAACCGGTCATGCCGAGGCGCTGGCCGCCTACAAAGACCCGGCCTTCTCGTCGTGCGTCGCCGTCGCCGGGCCGTTTCCACCGCTACCGTTCACTCCCGAAGGCGACGACATCAGCGACCTGATCGCCGAGCACCGGGCGGCGATCCCGATGGCCGAACATGTGGTCACGATGGATGCTGAGGACCACGCTAAGACCCGCGGTCTGCTGAGCAAGCTCATCACGCCCAAGCGGCTCAGCGAGAACGAGGAGTTCATGTGGCGGCTTGCAGACGAACAGATCGACAAATTCCTCGACCGCGGCGCATGTGAATTCATGGAGGATTTCGCTAAACCGTTGTCAATGCTCGTGATTGCCGATCTGTTGGGCGTGCCCGTCGAGGACCATCGCGAATTCCGGGCGGCGCTCGGCAACGAATATGTCGGCGAGCTGGGCAACGACGACACTGTCGCCCACAACCCGTTGATGTGGCTCGATGAGAAGTTTCGCTCGTACATCACCGATCGCAGAGCCGAGCCCCGCGACGATGTGTTGACCGAACTCGCCGCCGCGACCTACCCGGACGGCGCGACGCCGGACGTCGAAGAAGTCGTGAAGCTGGCGACGTTTCTGTTCGCGGCGGGGATGGAAACCGATCCCGGCATGGTGGCAATCACCCGCTCGCTGGTCGCGCTTGGCCGCGATC
>JAICWZ010000413.1 GCA_025966355.1 Thermomicrobiaceae bacterium | reverse complement strand
GAGAATTGCAAGCTGATGCCGAAGCGCAGCAGCCAGCGACCGGTGAGGTCGTCGAGCATTTCGCGCGGGTAGAGGTGTAGATCGATCTCCTCGGAAACCTGATGACTGCGTGCCTTGACCATCGTCTGAATGAAGATCTTGCGCTCGGGTACCGCGTGCTGAGCGATAACGAAACTCGTGTGCCCGCTCGTATACGGTGCCAGATAGGGATGATCCATCAGATTTTCGCCGACACCCGGGACGTCCGCGACGATATTGATGCCGAGCTCGCACAGGTGCACGGACGGTCCGATGCCGGAGCGGAGCAAGATGGCCGGTGAGCCGTAGGCGCCGGAGCAGACGATGACCTCGTGACCGTCGAATTCGCTGCCGTCGGCCCCGCGAATGCCGATCGCGCGAGCGCCATCGAAGCGAATCCGGTCGACGAGCGTGTCGGGGCGCAGCGTGAGGTTGGGTCGATCGCGGGCCATGGAAAGGTAAGTGAGAGCGGCGTTAAGACGCCGGCCGTCGCGAATATTCTTCGGCGTCTTCCCGATCGACGGCCGTTGATCGGCCGCACCGTTCAGATCGGTCAGCGGTTCGATCCCGAGTTCGTCGGCGCTGACGGTGAGCGCTCGATCGATCTCCGAAAGCGAATCATCTGGAACACGCCAAACATCGACCGGGCCGTCGGATTCCGGATTGCGCAATGGATCGTGTTCCGCACGCTGAAAGTACGGCGCGAGCGCATCGTAGTTCCAGTTCGGATTCCCAAGGGCTTGCCAGTAATCGTAATCGGCGCGTGAACCATGGAGCCAGATGCACGAGTTGACGGAGGAACAGCCGCCAAAGACGCGCCCACGTGGGAGATCGATGGCGCGTCCGCGTCGATCGGCTGTATGCCGGTAGCCCCAGGAATGGCTCTCGATGGCGGGTCCGGTTGTATCGAGGAGCTCTGACGGCCAATTCGCCGGATTCGGACCGAAGTCGGCCCCGGCGTCGATCAGGATGACGCGATGATCAGGCGATTCAGTGAGTCTCGCGGCCAGCACGCAGCCGGCTGGACCAGCGCCGACGATGATCGTGTCGTAGACCGGCGCGCTCATAGGATTGCTCCTCGTTGATCGCGGTGAGTCGAGGAAAGTCGCACGCCATGCGGCCGTCCGTGCCGAACGGCGCCAAGCAGTACGTGGTTTGCGCTAGAGTTTTTCCTGCGAACGAACAAGGACGACGAAGGCGCCGGTGACATCGCTGCCGCGAACGCTGGCCGAACCGAGCACACGTTGGCCGTCGGTGATGGCCGCTTCGAGCTCGCCGTCGCTGATACGTTCGGTAGCGACTCCGCGCCGCTGCAACTCCTGGCGGACGCTGACGAGCTTGCCGTGACGTCGCCGTCCGAAAAGCCGAGTGATCAACGATTGATGGTTGTTCATTTCAGTTCCCTTGTCCCCAACCAATGTCCCCACATCGAGGAAAACCTGGAACTCGTGCCCCCGTACATTCTCATCTTACGCCTCGCCCGAGGTCCTCGCCACATTGACGGAGGTCGCGAATTGGCGTCAGGAACGCCCTTCGAAAACGAGTTACGCAGTTTCCACGCCATGCCGATCGCAAATACATGGCTGCGCAATTGGAGATTGTTCCTGCGAAGAGCTCCATCGATTCAGTGCTGCTCCCGAGCTGACACGTCACGATAAACGCAGCGATGAGCGCGAGCCGTGCGTGTCCACGAAAATGAGGCGGCACGGATAAGACCGCGCTGGATGAGACCGGCGGAAAGCTCGGGGTCGGTGAGCAAGCGATCGATGGCTGAGGCGAGCGCTTCGACATCGAACGGCTCGACCAGCAGACCGGCGTCGCCGACGACTTCGGGGAGTGATGAGCGGTTCGAGGTGACGACCGGCGTTCCGCAGGCCATGGCTTCGAGCGGCGGCAGCCCAAAACCTTCGTAAAGCGAGGGAAAGGCGAAGACCGAAGCGCCGCTGTAGAGCGCCGGAAGATCTTCATCAGTGACAAATCCAGTCAGCAGCACGTCCTGCTCGATTCCAAGCGCACGCAGCCGTTGAAAGATACCTGCGCTCTTCCAGTCGGTCGGCCCAACAACAACCAGCCGGTGTGGCAGGCCACGCTGGCGAAGCTGCTGGTATGCGGCGAAGAGCGTCTCCAGATTCTTGCGCGGGTTGAGTGAACCGACCGTCAAGACATAGTCGGCGGGCAAACCGTAGCGCTCGCGGATACGCTGGCAGGCCTCCGCACCGGCGGGGGCAAAATGCGGAGCAACACCGATCGGGATGGCGTGTACACGCTCGGCGGGAAAGCGCAGGATGCGTATGATGTCCCGCCGGGACGATTCGGAAACCGTCGTGATTCGGTCTACGAAGCGAAGTGAATGTGGGATGTAGCGGCGAAAGAGCAGGTTCGTCAGGCGTGCATGCGTTTCGGGGTAGATGAAGGGGATCACGTCGTGCAGTGTGAGCACGCGGCCGAACGGTGCCAACCGGCGCGGCAGGAAGAACGGCGAGACGCCGAACGGGTCGTGGATCACGTCAAGCCGGTCTCTGTGCGCGACGGCCGCGATTTGCGCCGGCGCCGCCAACATGTACGCCGGCAAGCGCCGACCGAGGATGCGACGCGTGCGGACGGACGGATCGATGCCTGCAATCGAACCGGAAAACGGCTTGATCAGCTCAAGTGAAACGCCGTCCATTCGGCTAAAGTGTCGCGCGAGTTCGACACTGTAGCGCCCGATTCCGGT
>JAICWZ010000350.1 GCA_025966355.1 Thermomicrobiaceae bacterium | reverse complement strand
TGATGCGCGCAAGGTCGAGCGACAGTAGAAACTCGAGAGACTTCGGATCGAAGGGCGTCGACAGAAACTCGATTCCGCGCTGTTTTGCCCGCGCGATCAGCGGGTGATGGGCCGAATGCGGCAGTTCGAGCCGCTGCAGCATGGTGCGCTGGCTTTCCGAAGCGTCGGTGGTGCGCTGCTGATAATCTGCCTTGGGCGCCGAGCGACCCGCCAGCGAATTGGCGTTGAAGGTCTGGAACTTGACGATGTCGGCGCCGGCATCCGCCGCCGCGTCGACGAGGGCGAGCGCTGTATCGAGACTGCCTGAATGGTTGACACCGGCTTCGGCGATGATGAGCGTGTGTTGCGCCGTCATGGCCCAACCCCGGAGGCCGCGATATCGTGAAAGCCCTTTCTGAGCAGTGCGTTGAAGTCCGGAACGGCGGCGATGGTCTCGGCGATGCGGCGGCTTGCTTCTCCGTCGCCGTAGGGACTGATCGTAGGCTGCCGTCCGCGACGCAGCGCCCGTGCAATGGCGGCGGCGATGGCTGTTCGCTCGGGCGCGGCATGGAACACCGAAGCGGCGCGCTCGCGTCCCTTCTGGCGATTGCCGATGTCGACGCTGGGCGCGTTGAGCGATGGCGCTTCGTAGATTCCACTCGACGAATTGCCGACCACGACATCAACCTCGTTCATCAGGCTGATGTAGCGGAGTTGTCCAAGCGATGCCACCGCCACGGCGTTGGGCCTTGCCGACACGAACGTCCTGATCCTCTCATTCAGGGCGCGGCCCTCCGCATCTGCATTGGCCAGCGTGAAAAACAGGCGGAACCCCGCATCGAGCGTTGAAAGTGCGGCCAGCAATTCGTCGAGCGCGCCGGCAGATTGATGCGCTTCGACCGTCACCGGATGGAACGTGATGAGCGCGTTGCGCTCACCGAGCGGTATTCCAATTTCCCGCCCGACGCTATCACGATCCAGCAACCTCAGCCGCTTGATCGAATCGATCCCCGGCGACCCGACCGTGAAAACCCGCGACGGGTCTTCGCCAAGTTGCACGAGTCGCCGTGCGGAATCGGCATTTGTCGCGAAATGCAGGTGCGCCATCTTGCTGATGGCATGGCGGATCGATTCATCGATCGCGCCTTCGGTGACGTCGCCGCCGAACAGATGCGCCATCGGCAATCGCATGAACATCGCTGCCTGCGCCGCCGCCAGCGTTTCATAGCGATCGCCAAGCACCACGACGAGATCCGGCTTGAGCCGCGCGAATGCATCAGCAAACCCGATCACGCCAAGCCCGACCGATTTGGCGACGCCGACGCCGGAATCGCTGCTGAGCAGCGTTTCGACGGCTTCATCGACCTTGAAGCCTTCGTCCTCGATATTGTTGACGGTGTAGCCGAATTCCGGAGACAGATGCATCCCGGTTGCGACGAGCTGCAGCGTCAGCCCCGGCGTCTGCTGGATCGCCCGCATCGGCCAGATCAGGAGTCCGAAGTCCGCGCGGCTGCCCGTTACAAAGCAGATCTTTCGGAGACCGTCAGTCATCTCGGACCTGTATGCTGGCGCTGCTGGGTAGATTGATCAACCGCCGCTCGATCGATTCGGCAACGCGGAGATCGCCGCGCGGGCAGCCGGCGAACATCGGAAGCCGATGCATCAACGTCCATGCCGGGCGGGCACCGAATCCGCTGGCGTTGAGCGCGGTCAGCAGCTCGTCGCGCGAGCCCGCGTGCGCCTCATCGAGAAGGATCGCGTTGAGCCAGTAATTGCTGCCGGCTCCCTCCGGTTCACGAGCGAATTGGATCCCCGGAACAGCGGCGAACGCGCGGTCATAGGCCGCGGCCAGCGCACGCTTGCGCTTGAGGAAGCCGTCAAGTTGCTCGAGCTGGGCGCATCCGAGCGCGGCGTTGAGATTGGGCATGCGGTAGTTGAAGCCGATTTCATCATGCACGAAAGCCCATTTGTGGGGCAGCTTCGCGGTGGTCGTGAGATGCTTGGCGCGGCGCCCGAGTTCGTCGTCATTGGTGAGAATCGCCCCGCCGCCTCCGGTGGTCACGATCTTGTTGCCATTGAAGCTCAGCGCCGCCAGACGCGCCTGCGAGCCGACCATATGTCCGTTGTATGTCGAGCCGAGCGATTCAGCGGCGTCCTCGACCAGCGGAATTGCCCACTGGCGCGCGATCGCGGCGATTCCGTCGAGATCGACCGGATGGCCGTAAGTATGCATCGGAACGATCGCAGCGATCCTGCGGCCGGACTCACGATTGACGGTACCGGTCGAGCTGCGCTGTGCAACGGCGTCCAGACGGGCGGCAAGCGCTCGCGAATCCATCCCGAGCGTATCGAACGAACTGTCGACAAAGTGCGGCGTCGCCCCGCAATAGCTGATGGCGTTCGTGGTTGCGATGAAGGTCAGCGCCGGCGACATCACCTCCTCGCCGGGTTCGACGCCGGCCAGCCTGAAGCAGACATGCAAGGCGGCGGTGCCGTTGACGACCGCGATCGCGCGCCTGGCGCCGGTCAGTTCCTCCAGCATGTTCTCGAATCGATCAACGAACTCGCCGACCGATGACACGAACGTGCTCTTGATGCATTGCTCGAGATAGGCGACTTCGTTTCCCGCAAAGACCGGCTCATGCAGTCCGAGAGTTCCCTCGGGCGTTCCCACGGCGCGCTGCACGGCGGCAACGACCGCTCCCACGTCAAAGAGTTCGGACTTCGTTACCGGGATGCCCACATTCGGCTCATACGTTGTAGACGTTGGCTTTGTAGCGCGCGAGATTTGCCGGGTCCATAAACCATTGCACCGTCTTTTCCAGCCCGCGACGCATCCCCTCTCTCCCGCCGAATTCGGGCGACCAGCCGAGCTGCTGGCGGGCCTTGGCGTTGTCGGCCCAAAGCCGCTCCACCTCGCTGTTGGCGGGACGCAAGCGTGCCTCGTCGGTTTCGATCTCGAGTTCGATCCCTGTTACTTCCGCGATCATGCTCGCCGTGTCGCCGATCGATATCTCGAAGCCGCTGCCGAGATTGATGGTTTGGCCGACGGTCTGTTCCGCCGGCGCGGTGAGGCCTGAAATCAAGCCGCTGGTAGTGTCCGTGACAAACGAGAAATCCCGGGTCGGGCTGACCGCACCGAGGCGGATCCTGCGCTTGCCGGCGGCAATCTGGCTGATGATG
>JAICWZ010000127.1 GCA_025966355.1 Thermomicrobiaceae bacterium | reverse complement strand
GCTCCGCACTCACGAACGCCGCCGCCGGTGGGGCGCTCGGCTCGGTCGCGATGTTGTTGTGCACGAGCTGGGATGAATCATCCAGCCCAACGACGCTACTGACGAGCGGCGCGATCGAGGCGGGCACCGAAATGTCCGACTTCGGCGAGCGCAGCGTCATTCCATTAACCTGATACATGCCAAAGGTGGTACCGAATGCGGTGGCTGCCTGCGCAGCCGTTCCCTCGGCGGAGACGTAGTGATTGTTATCGGGCGTATAGACGATATTGAAGCCCTGCGAACGGAGCCACGACTGAACGGCGTGGACGCTCGCTTTCGAGGGAGCGAATTGCTGCCGGAACTGCTGCGGACTCAGGAACTGACCATAGGACGCACTGGCTGGATTGGAGACGTCCATAGCCATCGCCTCCAAGTCCGCCTGATCTTGCCAGTTCAGATAGACCCGGAAGCCGATGTCGTCCGAAGAATTCGCCGCTGATTTGAAATTGGCCGCGGTTGCCCACGGCGGGACGTTGCCGGTCAGCGTTGCTCGCCCGTTTGGGGCGGCACCGGCCGAGAGGCCATTAAAGGAGATCGCCAACAGGGTAACGAGCGCGAGCGCGCTGAGTATGCGACGGAACATAGCAACACGTCCTCCCGTCTGCACGAAACCGGTTTCGGGGTCGACGATTCATGCGTGCCGGCGAACCCGTTCCGGAAATCGACCGCGAATGTGCGTACCTGTGCGTACCTATCTCCTATCGTATTTCGATATCGACGCGTGTCAATAGCGACGATGCACGTACCATTCTCCTACGCGAAGGAGAGTCCAAGGTCCCATCTCCTCGCCGGCGGCGCGCATCTATGCGTAACGCCTCGCCGTGAAGCTGCCGAAATGATGAATGGCTCCGGCGCTTCGATTGCACCATTGCAATCGACCGGCTTCCTCACACGATTGACATTCCCTCCTCCGGCATATACCGTGGGGAACCAGGCATTCTGTAAAACAAGCGATATATTTGCGGAGATGTTCCGATCTACCGGCCGGCGTTACTCGAATCCCCAATCCTCGAACAACCGAACAGGAGGTGGCGAAGAGGAGTGAACTGACTCGTCCTCGTCCGCGGTTCGAACCAATTTGATCGGGTCATTCGAACGTGTCCCCAACGTACCGGTGAACAGTGGAAGGACAATGCCGTGAAGCGTGTTCATAAACGCTGGATCTCCCTCGCCATCGCAACCTTGATCATGTCGTTGATGTCGCTCGCGCTCTCGCCATTGGGCGCGCTGGCCGCCGGCAGTTGTGTGAATAGCGATGGTGGCAACGGCTGTTTTACCTCGATCCAGGCAGCGGTCGATGCGGCCGCTGCGGGCGGCACGGTTACCGTCGGCGCCGGAACCTATTACGAGGGCGTCAAGATCGATAGGCCGCTCACGCTGCGGGCTGATGGCGACGTCACGATCGACGCGACCAATCAACTTTTCGGAATTCTGGTCGAGAATGTCGACGCCGGTAATCCGTCCGTCTTCGTCAAGGGATTCACCGTCGAGAACGCGAATCTATCGGGCATTGCCGTCCATCATTCGGCGCACGTCCTGCTCTTCAACAACACCGTCCAGAACAACGATCTGGGTGCCGTGATCCCGACCGACCCGAACGGTGAGACGACCTGCCCCGATTCGCCCTTCCCCTTCCTGGGCGATGACTGCGGCGAGGGGATCAATCTGAATGGCGCCTCGTTCGCCGTGCTCTACGGCAACGTCATTCAGGGGAATCGCGGCGGCATTCTGATGAGCGATGAAATTGGCGCCACGCACGACAACGTGATCCTGCGCAATCAGGTGCTCAATAACGTCTCCGACTGTGGTATCACCATGGCCTCGCACCCCTCGGGCTTCGATGCCAATGGCGCGCCGCTGCCGGGCAACGGGGTCTACAACAATTACATTTCGTACAACGTATCGAACGGCAACGGTGGCGCCGGTATCGGTGTCTTCACCCCGACGCCGGGTACGGCGGCCTATGGCAATATCGCGATCGGCAACGTCGTGAACGGCAACGGCCTGCCGGGGATCACCCTGCATAGCCACGCCCCGGGCCAGAACTTGAACGGCAACCATTTTCTGTTCAACTCACTCGATGCGAACAGCGTGTTCGGCCCCGATCCCGACAGCGGTGCACCGCCCAGTGGGATCGAGATCTCGTCGGACGCCTCGGCAGGCGCCGCGCCGATCACCGATACGCTGGTCTACGGGAACGTGATTACGAATCAGGAAGTCGGCGTCTGGGTCGGTTCGACCGCGATTTCGCCGACGATTCATGTCAATCGGAACTGGCTCGGCGGCACGTCAGTCGGTGTCCAGAATGCCGGCACCGGCACGCTCAACGCCACCCAGAACCACTGGGGCTGCGACGCCGGACCAGGATCGGCGGGCTGCGCCGGTATCGTCGGGGATGTCAACTACACCCCGTGGATGCCGTAACCGGCTCCATCGGACCGGCAAACAATCGCAAGGCGAATGGGCCTGACGCGTGTCGTCAGGCCATTCGCTGCGCGTTCGGCGGTTGCCAGTTGCCGGCCCTCGGGCTACAGTCGCTCACATCGGGTGTACGTGGGGTTTGCTGAGAGACTGACGATCCGGGGAGGGCGTATGGCGACCTTGCAGACGTCGCAGTGGCTGATGGACAAGACGGGTGCCAGCTTCGACGGCGGCATGGTCGTCGCCAAGCAGGAGGAAGCGGCGCTCGCCGGGGCCAAGATGCTGGCCGACGGTGGCAACGCGGTCGATGCGGCGGTGGCGGCGGCCTTCGTGATGAATGTCATGGAGCCGTACAACACGAGCATCGGCGGCGCCGGGTACATGATCTTTCGCGGCGCCGATGGCACGGCCACGACGATCGACTTCAGCAACCGCGCTCCCCGGCGGATGACGCCGGACGCGCACCGATCACGCACGACGGTGGCATTCAAGGGTGGGCTGGCCGCGATGGTGCCGGGTACCGTCGGTGGGCTTGTGACCGCACTTGAACGTTTCGGCACGCTCAGCCTGGCGCACGTCCTGGAGCCAGCGATCGACCTCGCCGAAAACGGCATGCCGCTCAGCTGGGTGCTGGCGCTACGGCTGTTACAGGAACTGAACGGCATTCGCGCCAACCCGAAATCGGCCGAGATCTTTCTGGTCGATGGTGATCCCGGTATGGCCCACGGCGCGACGACGATTCGCCAGACCGATCTGGCCCGCACGTTGCGTGCGATCGCCGAGCACGGTGCCGCCGGCTTCTACACCGGTCCGGTCGCCCAGGAGATCGTGGATTTCGTGCAGGCGCAGGGCGGCCTGCTCGAATTGGCTGACATGGCCGCCTATCAGCCAACGGTCGCCGATGCGTTGCGCAGCCCCTTCGGCGCCTACACCGTCCTCACCGGACCGCTTCCCTGCCCCGGACTGATGACCGTGCAGGGACTCAAGATCCTCGAAGGTTTTGACCTGGCAACGTGGGGACACAACAGCGTGGCATCGTTGCACGTCATGGCCGAGGCCTACCGGCTCGCGTTTGCCGATCGCGATGCCTATTTCGGCGATCCCGAGTTCGTCGATGTGCCGGTGGACTTGCTGCTTTCGGACGACTACATCGCGCGGCGTCGCGCCCAGATCGATCCGGAGCGTGCTCTGGCGGAGGTGCGCCCTGGTGATATTGGGGTCGTGCCGCTCGGCAAAGCGTCGAGTGCTGGCGGCACGACGCAGATTTCAGTCGTCGATGCGGCCGGCAACGCCGTCTCGATGACCCATACGCTGATCGGCGGCTGGAGCGGCCTCGGCGTGGCGGGTGGCAGTGGTGTTGTAATGAACTGCGCCGCCCAGTGGTTCGACCCGACGCCGGGCGCACCGAACAGCGTCGCGCCGGGCAAGCGCCCGGTCTCGAACATGACACCGTTGATCGTCGAGCGTGAGAATCGCGCTGTGCTGGCGGTTGGTGCGCCCGGTTCGCGCCGTATCACGAACGCGGTAAGCCAGGTGGTGCTCAACACGCTCGTTCATGGCATAGCCGTGCAGCCGGCGATTTCGGCACCGCGCATCGATCTCTCGCAGGGCTACATCGTGGCCGATGATCGCATCGACGCATCGGTCATCGACGGCCTGCGCGCGCTCGGGCACCGGGTCGAAATGGTGCATGAATTCATCAACGCGGGTGGTCCGGCGGCCGGCTACCGCGGCTTCTTCGCGCGCCCGGCCGCCGTCTTCGTCGATGCCGCCGGCATTCGCCACGGTGGCGACTACCCCTTCCTCGAAGGAATGGCGGCGGGAGTGGGGAAGGACTCGGCTATGCGTAAATCTTGATTGAATGCTGCTCAAGCAGTTGACCGACCGCATCGCGTTCGGGAAGATCGCGGAGATCAACTCCATGACTCACGTTCAAGAGTTCGATTCCCATCGGCTTACCATCGGCACCGAGATCGATCCGACGAGCGTGATCTAGGTCTTTCCCATGGTGATACGACACATCCCGAAGGACGATATAGATGGCGTCGGCCTCACGGTCATATGAGAGACTCATCTGAATCGCTCCACAATCCACGATCTCGGTACCTGCTCAGTCTGCCACCGTGATAATGAACGGTGGATTGGTGTGCGGCGCGACAACCACTTTGATCCGGCGGCCATCAGGATACCCGATGAATGTGGGCTTGCCGTCAGGATCTCGATAGCTGATAGACGGCTCCGCCAACGTGTTCTCGACTTCGAATTCTGTGATGCGCCGCTGGACCATACGATCACGAGCGTGCCTCGAGTAGATCGGTTTCATGCTGGTCCAACGTCTGAAAGGGCTTCGAGATACCCTCAACGATTCCGTGAACACATTGTACTCGTGGTGTCCTAATGGCGCAGATCAGCCGAACCAAAGCACCACTTGCCCATCTACGGCCGGCCGCGATACCAGTAGCCGCCACCACCGAGCAGGAACAGCAGAATAACGACGATAATCAGCAACGTAAGGAGAGACATTTAGGTTCACCTCTTTCGGTCGCGTATCTGATAAACGCTGCCTCATTCCCGATTGACAACTCGCAAAGAATGAGACATGTGGATGCCATCTACGCAACCGACGTGCCACAGGTGAGGGATCGGGCCAGATGGTGACCTGAAGCTCAATGTGTTTCAGTAGTGAACCGCGATCAGATAGCGGCTTGGTTATCGAACCTTACGCCGGCCACGACTCGAGCGCAACGGCGACATTCTCGTTGATCTTGCGCAATGGCGATCCCCATGTCGGACGCGTCGCGGTGGTCACGGCGTTGCACCTGGCGAAGTGTCGACGGTTCGGAACAGTTCAATACCATACCAGCCCAAGGCCACCATATAGGCGACCACACCAAACGTTCCGGTCGTCGCCCACCACCACGACATATGGATCCCGCCGCCCCCGGGAAGGCTCAGGAAGCCGAGGATGGAGCTGGCCACTGCCAGGACGATTAAGCCGATACCAACCTGACGCGAGAAGACCCGTGCCCGCAGGGTGGCGATGCCGAAGAGGACACCGCCGATTGATACGACGGCGCTGGTGACGATGAAGAAGACGTTGAATGTCATCGGCCCGTCATTGAGGGTTTTGTTGGAGATGTTCAGGTCGCTCAGCCAGGGGTACATCAGGAGCTGGATCAGCGGGAAGCCGACGGTCAGGAGCAAGCCTGAGGCGAGCACGGCCGCCATGCCCACAAAGCCGAGGATACCGCTCTCAGCGCGTTGTCGAAGGTAGACGGCCGGCCAGCCACCCATGACGAGGAGCCCGCCCAGCAGCACGATCAGCGTGATTTGATAGTATCGTCCGCTTTCGACCGCCGCTCTGGCACCACCCTGCGGAGCCAGCAAGTTCCCGGCGGCCGTCAGGACCGCCCCAATGACCAGCACGGCCGCCGCGATCTGGTAAAGCGCTGTTCGCGACATGGTGATTCCTCCGCATACTTGACCAGTATAACCATCATCATCAGTGTT
>JAICWZ010000148.1 GCA_025966355.1 Thermomicrobiaceae bacterium | reverse complement strand
AGAGTCGGTCGCCGAGACAGATATCGGCGACCTTGCGCGCCATCCAGCCCCGCTTGAACTGACACAAGTTGGCGAGAATGACGACGCCGAAATCGACTTCGGGGAAACAGAGCAGTTAGGCGCGATAGCCGGAATCGACCCCGCCGTGGCTGATCGTCTTCAGCCCGCGATAACAGCCGATCTGCAGCCCAAAGCCGTAGTTCTGCGTCGTGCCGTCGTTGAGCGGACCGGCCGTGAACGCCTCATCGAGTACATCGCCCGCCACCTCGCGCGTCTGAAAATTGCGCACCCACTTCGCCAAATCTTCGACGGAAGTGTAGAGGCAGATGGCGCCGACCGCGCTGACATTCGAGTCTTCGACCTTGAAGCCGCCGCCCTCCTTCTTCTCGTAGGCGCTGGCGCGGTTCGGCACAATCTCGGTGACGTCGTCGTGGAAATGGCTCTGGGTCATACCAAGCGGCTCGAAGATCTGTTCGCGCACGAAGTCACGATATTTCTGGCCACTGACGCGCTCGACGGTCAGCGCCAGCAGCGTGTAGCTCGTATTGCAGTAGGTGTACTCGGCGCCCGGCACGAAGTTGAGGCGGCGGTGGCGGAAGGCGAAATCGAGCACGTCATCGAACGTCTGGACGTCCTCATCGCGCCAACCGGCCAGCCGGAAGAGACCGTACTGATCGCGCAGCCCGCTGGTGTGATGGATCAACTGCCGTAGCGTAATCGTGTGGCCCAGATCAGGCATCTCCGGCACATGCTTCCGGATATCGTCATCGAGCGAGAGCTTCCCCTGGCGATCGAGAATGCCCGTAGCGACGGCCGTGAACTCCTTGGAAACCGATGCGACATGCAGCACCGAATGGGGCGACAGCGGCACCCCCAGATCAAGATTCGCGCTGCCATAGCCGCGCGCATAAATCAGCTCTCCGCCCTGGATCACCCCCAGCGCGCAGCCGGGTGAATCCTCCCGATTCCACTCCGCAAACAGCGCATCAACCTGGTTTGTATCTACTTCCATCACCAATCATCCCCACTAAGAAGCCGTATCTCTCGCAGAGGCGCAGAAGGCGCAGAGATTAAGATATGAAAAACTCTGCGCCCTCTGCGCCTCTGCGAGTGAACATTTAGCGTTGCCGTAAGCGCGGGTTGAGCGCGTCCTGCAAAGCGTTGCCGAAGAGATTGAAGCCAAGCACCGTGACGAAGATTGCGATGCCCGGGAACGTGATCAGCCACCAGGCGGTCTGGATGTAGTTGTGACCGTCGACCAGCATCGCGCCCCATTCGGGCGACGGCGGTTGAGCACCCAGCCCGAGAAACGAGAGGCTGGCGGCGACCAGAATGGCGGCCGGTAGCTCGAGCGTCGCCAGCACGATGACCGGCGAAAGCGCGTTCGGCAGCACATGCCGCCGCATGATCTGCCGCGCCGGTGCACCGACCACCCGCGCCGCCATGACGTAATCGGTCTCGCGGATCGAAAGCACCGAGCCACGCACCAGCCGGGCGAAGCCGGTAGAGGAACCGATGCCGACGGCGAACATCGCGTTGCGCAGGCTTGGTCCGAGCATCGCGATGATCGCGAGCGCCAGCAAGAAACCGGGGAAGGCGAGCAGGACATCAACCACGCGCATGATGAGCGTGTCGACGATGCCGCGATAGTAACCGGCGACCAGCCCGGTCGTCACACCGATCGCGAGCGCGATCGTCACCGCGATGATCCCCACGCGCAGAGAGATGCGTGAGCCGTAGAGGACGCGGCTGAAGACATCGCGGCCGGTCTCGTCGGTGCCCATGAGATGACTCGCCGACGGATTGTGCAGACGCTCCGGGTATGCGGGCTGAAACGGGCTATAGGGTGCCAGGAGCGGCGCGGCCAGCGCGATCGCGAGCATCAGCAGAATGATGATGGCGCCCAGCTTCCCCTGCAATGGCCGGAAGAGCGTACGCAGAAAGACGACACTGCGCCGTTTGCGCCAGCTGGTCGCGTTCAGTGGGTAGCCGGCGGTTCGATCTACCGTCGCTTCGATCATGTTCCTCTGCCCGATTCCTTAACTGTAAATGATTCGCCGGTCGAGTAAGGCATAGACGATATCGACCCCTAAATTGACCAGGACATAGGTCGTCGCGACCACCAGCACGATCCCCTGGATGAGCGGAAAGTCGCGATGCTGCAAGGCGATGATGGCCAGTTCGCCGATGCCATGCCAGGCGAAGATGACTTCGACGATGAAGGCGCCGGAGAGCAACCCGCCAAACTGCAAGCCGATAATCGTCACGATCGGGATGAGCGCGTTGCGCAAGGCATGTCGCAGAACGACGCGTGATTCGACAATCCCCTTCGCCCGCGCCGTACGAATGTAGTCTTCGTTGAGCACGTCGATCATCGTCGCCCGCACCAGACGGGCGGTCACCGCCGAGGCGATCACGCCAAGTGTGATCGAGGGCAGCACCAGCCCCTTCGGTGACATCGAGCCGAGAACCGGGAACCAGCCCAGGTCGACGGCGAAGACGTAGATCAGGAGCAAGCCGAGCCAGAAGGCCGGCATCGAGAGCCCGGCCAGGGCAAAGATCATCGAGAAGAGATCGATAATCGTATCTTTGCGGAGGGCGGATAAGATGCCGGTGATGAGACCAATGGTGACAGCGATCGAGAGACTGGTGAGCGTCAGGACCACGGTATACGGGTAGTGCGCTTCGATCAGTTTGGTGACCGGCTGCTGCGCGGTAATCGAGAAGCCGAGATCGCCGTGCGCGACGCCCTCGACATAGTCGACAAACTGCGTCGGCAGCGGTTTATCGAGGCCGAACTTGTGACGCATCTGCGCCTCGACCACCGGGTCGCTATACTGCCCCGCGAACATAAGCTGGATCGGATCCCCCGGCACGAGGACGCGCATCAGGAAGACCAGGAAGAGGATCCCCAGCCAGATCGGGATCAGCATCAGTAGACGACGAATAATATACGCGGTCACTGGACGCTCACCGCCTCAATTCCTTGCTATTAATCGACGCTATTTATCGAGCCAGACGTCCGCCAGCCGGCCGTTGCCGAAGACGGTGAGCGAGTAATCCTTGACGTACTGATGCACCGCCCAGAGCGACCAGTCGGTCACAATCGGCGCGACGACCGCCTGATCGAGCAGATACTTGACGACATCGTGAATGGCGTCGAGCCGCTTGTTCGGGTCGATGGTCGTGTCTGCCGTCGTGCAGAGCGCGTCGAGCTGGGTATCGTGCCACTGCTTGGTCCAACCGGGCGACTTGAACATCAGGCTGAGGATATTCGCGTCGGGGCTGGTCCAGCGCATGATATCGCACTCGAAATCGCCGCTATTGAGTTGTGGCAGCTCGGCGCTGAAGTCGAGGATCTTGGTGTCGCACTTGACGCCGATCTGCTGCAGCGACGACTGGATGATCTGGGCGCTGATCTTGAGCGGATCGTTACCTGAGTAGACGAGCATGGTGAACTCGAACGGCTTGCCGTCCTTCTGCATCGTACCGTCGGAACCGGCGGTGTAGCCCGCGTCGTTGAGCGCCTTCTTCGCCTTATCCAGGTCGTACGGATAGGCGTACTGCTCCAGGCTCTTGTCCCAGCCTGCTACGCCGGTCGGGATCGGCAACAGGTTGGCCGTGGCGAAGCCGTTGTAGGCGCTCTTGACACACGAGTCGCGATCGACGGAGTACGCCATCGCTTTGCGGACGTTGACATCGTTGAAGGGCGGCTTGTTCGGGTTGTATTCGAGGAAGATGAACCCGTCGCGATCCTTCCAGATGTAGACCTTGAATTCGTTGTTCTTCTGCACCGAAGCCGCTTGCGTCAGATCGACCCCGGCGATATCGAGCTCGCCGCTCAGCAGCGCCGCGTTATTCGTCGCCGGATCGGCGATATTCTTCCAGACGAGCTGGTCGACGTAGGCCGGCCCCTTGTTCTTGTAATCGTCGCGGTACTGCTTGAAGTTCGGGTTCTTGACGAGCGTCACATGCTGGCCAGTCGCCCATTCCTTGAACATGAAGGGGCCAGTACCGACCGGATTGTGCCCGTAGCTATCGCCGAACTTGGTGACCGCCGCGGGCGAAACGATGCCGTCGCCTTCAAGGTTGGTGAAGAGCGGCGCGTAGGCGGTGCTGTAGTTGAACCGGACCGTCTGTGGATCGACGAGATCGATGCCGGTGAGCGGCCCAAGGCCGGTCTTGCGGATCGAGGCGATCTTTGGATCGAGCATCCGGTCGAAACTTGCTTTGACGGCCGCTCCATCGAGATCAGTGCCGTCGTGGAACTTGATGCCGGAAAGGATGCTGAAGGTCACCTGCAGCCCATCGGAGCTCACTTCCCACTTCTCGGCCAGCCAGGGATGCGGCAGGTGATCTTCGCCGATGAAGACGAGGCTGTCGTAGATATACTGGAAGATCGTGCTGGCGCCGATCGAGGCGGCCGTCGCCGGATCGAGCGTGTCCGGATCGTTGATCTGCGACATGTTGATCGTGCCGCCCGTTTTCGGCGTGCCGTTGCTGGCGGCGGCGGATGCGACTGGAGTGGCGCCGGTCGTCGAGGACGCGGCCGTTGGCGTGCCGCCGCTCTGCACGGCGCTCGATGCAGTCGAATTGCCGATGACGCTGGTGGCGGCGATGTTGTTGCTGTTCGTCTCTTCGGTCGGTGACGATGAGCCACCACCGCAGGCGACGATTAGCGACGAGATGACCGGCAGGCTGGCCGCGCCGCCGAGCAGTTTGACCATGCTCCGGCGCGAAATGCCGCGCCGGTTCATCAAGAGATGCGTGAACACGTCAGAATCCATGTATCCTCCTCGCGCATGAGACGCTCTCGTTCGGTCTGCGATTCCAGAGTTGATGCACGCGAACTGCGATCATCCCCCTACCTGGTCACCATCCAACAGCGACCGAGTCTGTCACTCACCGCCTTTCCTGTTCGCCGCTCCGTGGGAAGAGGGCGTAGACATACGCCATCGACAGTTCACCGTCGGGGTCTTCCGCCGCCAGAATTTCCTGCTCCAACGCCTGCAAGCGATCGCGCAGTTCGGTCGCTTTTTCGGGTGACATGCGGATACGACGGCGACTGACGACGAACGACTCCGGATAGCGATCGATCGTGCCGTCGGCCACCGAGCGGCGCAGCGACTGGGCGCTGTTTTCGAGCAAGAAACCGAGGAAGCCTTCGCTGGCGTCGGCGTTCTTGGCGCTACGCTCGGTGTGCAGCATCGAGGCGGTCAGATAGAAATACGACGCGATCGCCCGGTAGTACTTGAGCTGAATGCCGGATTGCACCTCGGTGTGAACCAGCCGCACCAGTCCGACCCGTTCCATCTCGCCGATGTGGTAGTAGAGCTTCTTTGATTGGATACCGAGCTGCTCGCCGACCTGCGTCACCGTAAATGGCCCGGCGATAAGCACGTCGAGGATCTGCAAGCGGAGCGCGTTCGAGATGACGCGCAGCTCTTCAAGCATCTGAATGACATAGCGCTCGGCTGGACGAAAATCGAGCCCCGGAAGCACGGCGGTCTCAGTCACGT
>JAICWZ010000266.1 GCA_025966355.1 Thermomicrobiaceae bacterium | reverse complement strand
TCCGATCCGGTGCATAAAGTCTCGATCGTGGCGCGCGGCATGATGGGCGGCTACACCCGCGTTCTGCCGGATGTCGATCGCTTCTTCTGGACGAAGAAGCAGTTCGAGGATCAGCTGGCAGTCTTCATGGGCGGGCATGTCGCCGAGGAGTTGATCTTCGAGGAGATCTCGACCGGCGCGGCCAATGATATCGAGCGGATGACGAACCTCGCCCGACGCATGGTGACTGAATACGGCATGAGCAAGAAGCTCGGTCCGCTTGCCTTCGGCAAGAAAGAGGAACTCGTGTTCCTCGGGCGTGAGATCAGCCAGGATCGGAACTACAGCGACGAGGTCGCCTACGAGATCGACAAGGAAGTGCACGATCTGGTCGATGACGCATACCTGCGTGCCAAAGAAGTGCTGACAACACACATGGACAAGTTGGAAGGTATCGCGCTGCTCCTACTGGAGCAGGAAACGATCGACGGCAGCGAAATCGAAGCGCTCTTCGACGATCCTCGTCCGATGCCGACGCTGCATGGACCGGCGGTTATGCCGGCCACCGCGCGGAATCACGATGAGAAGGCGGACGACAAGGAGAAGGACGTCGATCCCCGGCCGGAGACGGCAACACCACCGCGCATGCGCCCACAACCGGCGTCCTGACGCCGTCGAACAACCTGATTGAGATGGCGATGCCCCGGTTCAACCGGGGCATTGTCGTGTGTCTGGATTGGCGCCGGACGCTATTCCGCCATTGCCTCCTGCGCGAGTGTTTCGTCCGGAAAGGAGATCGGGCATTCGAGGCCGGTCGCATCCGTCTCGGTGCGCCAGACGCCGTCGAGCACCGAATTGTAGGAATATTGCCGCACGATGCTTTGCGCGTCGCGCGTCGTCACGCGGATCAGTCTGGAACCACACGACGGACGGAGGAAGTGCCGCCCCTTGTGGTCGCGGAAGAGCAGTGTATCGCGCCGGTCGGGCCGGCGGCCGATCAGCTGAAATTTGGGTTTATCCATACGTGCCCCCTCTCGGGCGTTACTTCAGGACTTCCGGAACGGAAGCAGGTGTCGCGGTAGCGCGCGTGCGCCTTAAGCAGGCGCCGAATGGCGGAAAAACAAACGCGGCTACGAACAGTGGTACCGTGAAAAAATCGATCGACCAAAGCTACTGGCGTAGCGGGTGCGATGAACAGCGAACCGTGGTGGAGGCAGGGGGATTCGAACCCCCGACCTCTACAGTGCGATTGTAGCGCTCTCCCAGCTGAGCTATGCCCCCACGGTTATTGGGAGGAAGGCCTGCAGCGGTGAACGCACATTCTGCGCGGCCGTATCCGTCCAGGAGTATAACGGGATAGTGGCCCGCGCGTCAAACCACGTGCCTCTCGATTTCCCGCAGACGCTACCCGCGATCGAGAATTTCGAGCACTCCGGACAGCTGTTCGATTGCCTGCGGGGTGTTTGGGCGCAGCATGATTTGGATGTGGCTGATGCCTTCACCGGCAAACGCGCGAATCGTTTCGGCGATCTGCTCAGCGCTGCCGGTGAGTGCTTGCTTGTCCCCCTGTGGATCCGGTGTTCCTTTCAGATCGACCTGAATCGAGGCGGTCCGTTCGAGCGTGCCCGGTGCGCGATCGGCGGCAACGCACGCGGCATCGACCTTCTCGCGCGCGGCCGGGATCTGGTCGGGATGGCTACGACCATAGACGAGCCAGCGATTCCACGAATCGGCGTAGCGCGCGGTCAGATCGAGCATCCGCGATCCGGACGAGCCGATCATGACCGGAAGTTTGCCCTGTCGCGGACCCCGCGGTCGCAATTCGCAGTCGGCTGCCTCGTAGTATTTGCCGTGGAAATCGACATGTCCGTCGTGCAGCAGCCCGTGGATGATCGTGAGCGCCTCTTCGAAGCGGCTCACCCGATGATCATAGGGGTAGCCGAAGGCGCGGTATTCGTACTCATTCCAGCCGGCACCGATGCCGAGAATCAACCGTCCGCCGCTGATCTCATCAACCGTGTCTGCCATCTTGGCCATCAGTGCCGGATTGCGAAAGCCGGTGCAGGTGACGAGCGTGCCGAGTTCGGCGTGCTTCGTCGTCGCGGCGAGCGCCGGCAGGATTGTCCAGCAGTCCCAAAAGCCCTGAACCTTGTCTTCGCCACGGTATTTGTAGGGATTCAGGAAGTGGTCGACGAGCCAGAGCGAATCGAAGCCGATATCTTCGGCCAGCTGCGCCATTTCTGTAATGTCGGACCAGCCGGGTGTCTGGCCGCTCATGCCTGCTTCCCAGTGCGGCAGGATCAGACCGACCTTGAGCGGTCGTCGCCGGTTCGACTGATTGGTGTCGTGCTCAGCCAAGATCGGAGTCCCTCCCTCTGGTCTCGCTCACGGCGATCATGATCGACAACGGAGTGATGAGGAGATCATACGGCATCAGGCCACGAAACGGAGGGAGCGCCGCTTGCGATAGCAGTTCCGTGGCGGGCGCATACGCCACGGAAGTGAGACGCACGGTAATGACAAAGAAACCGTTCGAAATTCAGGTCGCGATGCAACGCATCGACGAAGCGATCCGGCCGTTTCCGCCCGCAATGCTCTTTGAACTGGCGCAGGATGGCTATAACTCGCCGTTCGAGCAATTGGTTGCCTGTATGATTTCGATTCGCACGCGCGATGAGGTGAGTCTCACGGTGGCACGGGGACTCTTCGAGCGTGCCAGAACACCACGGGAGATGACCGCGCTGGACGTCGATGAGATCGATCGTTTGATCCATGCATCATCGTTCCACGAATCGAAGGCGGCGCAGATTCGGGCGATCGCCGAACGCGCGCTCGCCGAGTTCGACGGCGAGATTCCGTGCGATGCTGAAACGCTGATGTCATTTAACGGCGTCGGACTGAAGTGCTCGAACCTCGTGCTCGGCATCGCCTGCGGTCAGCCAAGAGTCGCGGTCGACATTCACGTGCATCGCATTACGAATCGCTGGGGCTATATCTCGGAGAAGACGCCCGAACGAACGAGCGCGGCACTCGAAACGAAGATGTCGCGCGATCACTGGATCGACCTGAACCGTCTGCTGGTGCCGTTCGGCAAGCACATCTGCACCGGTACGCTGCCGAAATGCTCAACCTGCTCGGTCCTGGATATGTGCCGGCAGGTTGGGGTCGAGCGGCATCGCTAGCGTTTCCTGGATTTCTCATCGCGTTCGTCGAAGCTGGAATCGATCATGGCCGTGACGTCGGCATCGTTCAGCCATAACGTGCGCGACGTCCAGGTGGAGGCTTCACCCGCGCCGCGCATCGCAAGTTCTTCCGCCTTGAGCAGAAAACCGTCAGGCAGTTCGACAAGCGTGGCGAACCGTAGCTGTTCATCATCGAGCGTGCGCCCAATCGCCCGAAGGCGTTCCTGATAGCTTTCCGGCTTCGGTCGATTCGGTTTTGATCGGCGTAGAAAGCTCATCAGTTCACGTTCCAACTAATTTATTAGCCAGATGCTATCTTGATGTCTGTGTCGATGCAAATTATAGACTGAGAGAGGGCGACGTGAACGGCTTTTCACTATGTGAATAGCAGACGATTGGGTACACCGTTGCGGCCGGCTCGGCATTGAACGATGCGTCTTCGCAATCGTCGGTCACGATCACCAGGCGGTCCGCAATCGGCTGCGTGCCCACCAACAATCTTCACCGATGGCGTGCTATCGACCGTGAAGTTCTGCCACGCCTCGCTCAAGACCGTAGAGTAGGCGAAGCTCGTCGCGCGAGAGCGGTCGGTTGAAAAGCGCCACGTCATCGATGAGGCCAACGAAATGCCCCATCCCGAGTCGGATGCCCGCCTTCGTGATATCCCAGCCAAAGTGCTCAGGAATCACGTTCGTCGCCCCCCGGTACTCCGCATCGAAGTAGAGTCGTGCCCGACCTTGCCGAGTATTGTTTATGCCATCCCAG
>JAICWZ010000009.1 GCA_025966355.1 Thermomicrobiaceae bacterium | reverse complement strand
GGTGAACACGACATCCGCGTTCCGTGCTACCTCCGCGGCCGATTTCGCCGCGACCGCGCCTTCAGCCACCAGCCGCTCGACGGCACCGCGACTTCGGTTCTGCACCGTCACCGCGAAACCGGCTCGCAGCAGGTTCCGCGTCATCGGGAAGCCCATATGGCCGAGCCCAATAAATCCCAGCTTCATATCGCGCCCTTTCTCAAGAGCCAAACCACGTGAAACGCGCCTTCGCGTCCGATTAGCGCCGCGCGTACGATCATCCCTCATGCCACGAAACCATGATGCACGGCTCGCAGGCGATCGGCAACAGCAGCGCGAGAACGGTGATGGTGATCGATTGGCTTCGGTGGCTCCCGACGCTCAGCCCGGCGGTTTAGCGCCGGGCGGGGCACGGGCGGCGACCAAGTCGATCGGTGCGCCGGGATCTACGGTGCAGCGATCGTTGTCGAAACTGGCGTGGCAACCGGCGTCGCTGGTGGGGCCGGGATATCGAGGAGGGCGCGGGCGTCGGCGTAGCGATCGGTGCTGTCGAGGATGACGGCGATCAGATTCTCGTGCGCTTGACGGTAGGCGACGATCAGGCATTGACCGGCCTTGTCGGTCGTGCCGGTCTTCACCCCGTAGACGCCGTTGGTCAATACCAGTTCGTTGGTGTTCGTCAGGCTGATAACGCGCGCATCCGGGCCACCGACGCGCACTTCGGCCGCCGGCAGCGCCACGATCGGGCGCAGCGCCGGTTCCGCGAGGAGCGCGCGTGCCGCGACACCCAGATCGTGCGCCGTCACAACCTGACCGTCGGCGTCATCGCCGGAAGGATTGACAAAGTGGCTCTGCGTCATGCCGATGCGCGCCGCTTCGGCATTCATCTCGGCGATGAATCGTTGCACCGGCGGCTGCCCGTCATCCGGCAGGCGCTCGCCGGTGAAGCGCGCCAACGCGTTCGCCGCGTCGTTGCCGGACGGGAGAAAGAGCCCGACCAGCAGATCATGGACCGTGACGGTGTCGCCGGTCTTCAAGCCCATGTTCGATTCGAGCGCCGGATCGACGACGTCCGCGTCCTGAATCGTCACCACATCTTCCGGACGCGCTGAACGCAACGCCGTCAGTGCGGTCACGATCTTGGCCGTGCTGGCGGGCGCATGTTGCGCCGCGGGATCGCGTTCGAAACGCACGGCACCGGTTTCGGCGTCGATCAGCTCAATCGACTTCGCACTCAGATTGAGCGCGGCGTAATCGGGCGTCGCGACGGCGGTTGGCAGCGGGGTTGCATGCGACGCATCGACCGTCACGGTCGCATCGGACGCGCCTGCGCCGAAGCCGAGGAGATTGGAATGCGTGTGAAGACGGGAGAAGGTCCAGCCGGCGGCGATGAGACTGATGACGAGGAGCGCGACGCCGAGAATCGTCGAGCGGGTTCTGCTCTGTTGTTGCACGGATCGCTTCACCCCTCGTCGCTCGCGGACCACAAACCGTGGAATTGTACAGAATCGCTCAGGGGTGGAACGTTACGTCACGCAAGATCGCTGTGGGTGGCGCGTTCGAGCGGGATACTGACCGAAACCGTCGTCCCCTCACCTGGCTCGCTCTCGATGTCGAGCGTGCCGCCGATCTGCGTGACGCGCTCGAACATCGAGGAGAGGCCGAAGCGCTCGGGCCGCTCGCGTGCCTCGTCGACGTCGAAGCCGCAGCCGTTGTCGGTCACACAGAGCGAAAGGTTGCTGTCGTCGAGGTTCACATCGACCACGATCGCGCTACAGTCCGCGTGCTTGCGACAGTTCGAGATCGCTTCTTGTACGATCCGGAAGAGCGCCGTTTCCACGAGCGCCGCGAAGAGCGGCAGCGAGAGCGGCGCGCGCAGATCGACGTTGAACAGCCCCTCCTCGCGCAGGTCATCGACCAGATGATGGAGCGCCTCCAGCAAGGTGCGTCCTTCGAGCGGGGCCGCCCGGAGATCGTGGACACTTCGACGCGCCTCTTCGAGGTTGTCGCGTGTCAGCATGAGCGCCCGGTCGACCAGCTGGCGCGTCGACTCGTCGGCGTCGGTGACCTTCAGATCGAGCCGTTCGAGATAGAGGATCGTCGCGATCAACCCCTGGGCAAGCGTGTCGTGGATCTCGCGGGCCAGCCGGTTCCGCTCTTCGGCGACGGCCAGGCTCTGCGCCTGGCGGAAGAGCCGTGCGTGCTCCACGGCAACGACCGCATGATTGGCGATCGTCATTAACAGCTGGGCATCGCTCTCCTGGTAGGTCTCCGGCTTGTAGCTCTGCGCGCTGAGCAGCCCGACAACCTCGTTCCCCTTCAAGAGTGGAGCCGTCACGATGCTGCGTACGCGCGTCTGCGGGTGCCCGACGGTGTGGACCGGCGGCACCCCTTCGGCGTGAATATCCGAGATGATCACCGCGCGTCGCTCGTGACGCGCGCGCGCCATCGGTGAGCTGAGATCGAACGCGTGCCGGGGGGCAAAGCGCTGGCCGCCATCGATGATGAAGTCGATGTCGAACAGGCCATCCGGTCGTGCCAGGCCGATCAGGAAGGCATCGGCCGTCATCACCTGGCGGATCTCGTGATAGATCGCCATGAAGACGTCTTCGATCTCCAGACTGGACGAGATGACGTTCGAAATGCGATGGAGCGCCGCCAGTTCGGCGATCTGATGCTGCGCTTGCTGGTAGAGCTGCGCATGTTCGATGGCGATCGCCGCCTGATCGGCGAAGAGACTGAGCAGGCGCTGATCCTCGTGCGTGAACGGTCCACGCAGCCGATCGCTCACGAGCAGCGCCCCAATCGCCGCTTCGCGAACGATCAGCGGTGCGATCAGCAGCGAGCGCAGCTTGCTCGTCGCGCGCAGGTCATCGGAGAGCCGCGTATCCTCCTTGATGTGATTGCTGATCACCGGCTCACCACTGCGGAATGAATAGCCCGCCAGCGAGCCATGAACCGGCATCGCCTCGCGCGACAACACCGAATCGCCCTCACCGGCCGAAGCGATAATGCGCAGGTTCGTCGAATCGCGGTCGACCAAACGGATCGCCGCGGCGCTGACGCCGATCAACTTCATCGCCTCATCGACGATCGTTTGCAGCATGCTTTCGAGATCGACCTCGCTCAGCACCGTCGCGCTGACGCGTTGCAGGCTCACGAGTCGCTCTTCGATTATGCGGTGCCGCTCCAATTCGCCGGCCAGCTTGCGATTGATCGCCGACACCGAGCCTTCCGACACCATGCGCATCGCCTCGCGACTCCACCACTCGAAGAGATGCGGATCGTCGGACGGCTGCCGCACCAGATCCCAACAGGTGTCATTAATGAGGAAGAGCCCATGCATGACATGGGAGACGCCGAGGCCGCTCGGTGCCCAATGCGGGTCGACCCGTTCGAGATAGGCTTCCATCGGCTCGAAGGAATTGCAGGCGATCGAATCGGCCAGCGAGCCGATATAGTCTTCGACAATGCCGACGATCACCTCTTCCGGTGGCCGTCGAAACGCCTCCGAGATCTCCTTAAAATCGGGCATGACCGCGGAGATCACCGCCGGAATAGCTGCCCGCAGGCGACCGGCGAGATCGGTGCGATCGTTCGCGTCGCTTAATTCTTCGCATACTCTGCGCGACATGTCGGACGCCCCCCGTCGCTGGTCTTCGCGTCGCGCGAACGGCGACAAGACGGCCGCGCCCGCGGCGCACAACGTGAGTTCCCGCGACACTCCACAGGAAAGTGTATCAACCTATGCGCCGTCAAACGATAACCCGCGCGGCCCGGCCAATCTGTGCAAGAATACGGAGGCAGCGCCGCACGTCATGCAGTCACGCTTCCGTTCGTTCGCGGACGACGCCGCGCAGCGTTTGTTCAACCGTCCAACGCTGGTACGCTCGCCAGAACGGCACCAGCGAGTCGGCTGTCTTCAAATCCAGATGAGGGGCCAGCGTGGCAACGGACCGCAGCGATCAAGAACTGATCGAGCAGATTCGACACGATCGCGATCAGCAGGCGATGGCCGCGCTCTATGATCGCTACAGCCGCCCGGTCTACTCGCTCGCCTTCCATATGCTGCGCGATCCACGTGGTGCCGAGGATGTGGTGCAGGACGTCTTCCTCGGTTTCTGGCAACGCCCCTTCACCTACATCGAGGCACGCGGCGCCTTCGGCCCCTGGATTCTTCGCGTTACCCGCAACCGCTCAATCGACGTCATCCGCAAGCGTTCCCGCGAGCGCTCGCCCGGCAGCGACGAGGCCGCCGCGCTCTTCGAGGAGCGCATCGTCGACCCTGAACCGGAGCCGGGCGAGCAGGTCTGGACGCAATCGGTGGCCCAACAAGTCCGGGTCGCCATGCAGCAACTCAACGACGCCCAGCGCCAGGTGATCGAGCTTGCCTACTTTTCCGGAATGACGCAAAGCGAGATGGCCGATCACCTCGGTATTCCGCTCGGCACGATCAAGACGCGCGTCCGCACCGCGCTGCGCCGTCTCAGCGACTTCATGGCCGACTCCGAAGCCTGGACCGACGCGGACTAGCGGGCGGCCGCCGAAAACCACGCACAAAAAATCGGGCAAATGCTGGTTGTTACCATACATTCGCCCGACAACGAGGAGGAAAATAATGGGCAGGCCGCACCCTGCACTACCCATTCAGACAAGTAATCTGCTCGGCTCAACCCGGTCGATCACAAGCATGTGATCGTGATCGACCGGGAAGAGGGACCGGGTGCGTCCGGCCCGCTGCGTTAGTGCTTGCCGATCTTGATACTGTCGGTCATACGCACAAAAACGTTCCAGTCGGGTACGGTGTTGCCGTCTTTGTCCTTCGGCACATCGAGCACCCACGGTTTCTTCAACCCGTAATTCCACGGGTTGTAGATGAAGATGCCGGCGCCATTCTCGATAATGACCTGCTGCGCCTGCTGGTAAAGCTGGTCACGTTTTCCCTGATCCGCGATACCTTGCGCCTGCGTCATCAGGCTGTCCAGCTGATCGTTCGAGAACGAGTTACGCTCGCCGGACGGGAACTTCGAGTACCAGACGAGGTACATCGTGTTGTTCGGATCTGGATAGTCGATATACCAGCGCCACCAGATCAACTGGTTCTTGTTCTCGTACTGCCGGTTGTAGACATCCTTCGGGTCACCAAGCGTGTGCTTGATGTCCATCTTCAGGTTCTCTTTGAGCATGGCGATCAGCGCATCGCCGGCGGCCGTCGGCGCGTCGCCCTCGTTGTTGCGCTGGATCATTTCGATCGCCGGCCAGTTCTTGCCGCCCTCGTACGGGGTTCCCTTCAAGAGCGACATCGCCTTGTCGGGATCGTACTTGGTGAAATCGTCGTAGGTATTCGAGTCGAAGCCCGGCATGCCCGGAGGGGTCATCGTATAGGCGACGGTCCCCAGACCCTTCATGACGTTCTTGACGATCGTGTCGCGGTCGATAGCGTGCGCCATCGCCAGGCGGACTTCTTTGACATCGAACGGCTTCATTGTGACGTTCGGCTCGAGATACCAGGTACCGAACAGGTTGTACTTGAAGTACTCCTTGCTCAGCTTGGCATCACTCTGGACCTTGGACAGGTTGCCGAGCGAGCCGTGCAGCGACATGTCGAGTTCGCTGTTCTGATACGCCGTGAACTCAGCGGTGTCGGCGATGATCGGGTGCACCGTCTTGGTCAATGTGACCTTCGCGGCGTTGTAGTAGCCGTCGTTCTTCTCCAGCGTGTAGCTCTCGTTGTGCTTCCACTCGGTGAGCTTGAAGGGACCGTTGCAGACGATGTTCTCGGCTTCGGTCCACTTGTCAGCGAACTTCTCGACCGCTGGCTTGTAGGACGGTGCTGCCGCCGTATACGTCGCGAGCACCGGGAAATAGCCGCGAGGGCCCTCGAGCGTCACAACGAGGGTCTTGTCGTCGGTCGCTTTAACGCCAACGTCGTCGATGGTGACGCTGACGTCCTTGCCGCTGGCGTCCTTGCCGGTATTGAAGGCCTGTGCATTCTTAATGTCGTACAGGAAGCCGGCGTAGGGGGCAGCCGTCTTCGGATCAAGCTGACGCTTGAACGAGTACTCGAAGTCGCCGGCTGTCACCGGTTCGCCGTTGCTCCACTTCGAGTCGCGGATGTGGAAGGTCCACTCCGACGCGTCGGAGTTGGCATCCCACTTTTCGGCGATGTCAGGCTGGGCGGTCATATTCGGGTCGAACTGCCCGAGCAGACCCCAGACCGACGAGTCGCCGTTGCAATAGAGGTCCTTGTTGAAGTCGAAGCTGCTCGGCTCGTACGTGTTGTTCATGGTGAACGTCTGATCGGCAGCCAGGTCTGCGGTCGTGGCAGCAGCCGAGGACGCTGCAGTCGCGGCCGACGAAGCCGCCGGTGTGGCACTACTCGAAGTGCTGGTCGTGGCGGCCGGTGTCGCGCCGCCGGACGAACCCGAAGACGTCGTCGGCGCCGATGTCGTTGTCGAAGCACTGCTGGCGGTGGTTGGCGTGTTCTTGCTGCTGCTACCGCATGCGGCCAATGCCAGCGCGACGGCAGACGCTCCTCCAGCCGCACCGACGACTTTCAAGAACTCACGACGACTGACACCAATCGCGGTGAGTCGTGTGTTGAGCAAACGCAGTTGCTCAGAGTCTTCCCACCATTTGTGACTGTCCATGCAATCTCCTCCACATGCCGCACCAATCGTGCGACCAACGTCCGCTGACATAAGACGACCTACTGCTGACTCCGCCACCTCCCCTCGCGGGATTCCGCCGTGACAAGCTCAGATGACGCGCCTACGTCCGTTGCATGCGCGGGTCGAGCGCGTCGCGCAAACCGTCGCCGAAGAAGGTAAAGGCGAGCATGACAACCGCGATCGCGATGGCCGGAAACACAGCCAGGTACCAGTGCGCCTGCAAGTAAGTGAAATACTGGCCGACCATCTGCCCCCAGCTGGGACGCGGCGGGCTGACACCGACGCCGATAAAGCTCAGGCTCGCTTCGGTGAAGATCGCCTGCGGTACGCCGAACGTGATCGTGACGATAATCGAGGTCAGCGCGTTCGGGAGCATATGTTTCGACATCAGCCGCCACGGACCGGCACCGGCGGCACGCGCCGCCAGCACGAAGTCCCGCTCACGCATTGTGAGGAAATCAGCGCGCGTCAGACGGGCCAACGTCACCCAGCCGGTCACGCCAATCGCGATAAAGATGTTGGTCAAGCCCGGACCGCGCCACGACATGATGAGAATGACGAAGAGGAGCTGTGGGAACGCGTAGGCGACGTCTACAAAGCGCATCAGGATCGTGTCAGTCTTGCCCGCGGCATACCCGGCGATGGCACCGATTGGCACACCGATCAAGAGGACGATGAACTGCGAGCCAATACCAACCAGAATCGAGACCTGCGCGCCGAAGATCATTCGGCTCAGGAAATCGCGTCCAAGCTCATCGGTACCGAGAATGTGTCCCGATGTCCCGAGCGGTGCGTTGATCGCCACGAAGTCCGGCTTCGCATACGGATACGGTGCGATGACCGAGGCGAAGATCGCCAAGAGTGAGATCAGGACGACCATGATCAACCCGCCGAGCGCGAGCTTATTTTTGACCATCCGGCCGAACGCATCAGCCCAGAGCGTACGGTGCCTGCGGGCGGCAACCCCGGCTAGGATTGAACCACCCGCGCTGTCAGAAGCCTCACGTGGAGCGTCTTTGGCATGTGATTGATCGATTGCATCCATGTTTGGCCCCCTAGCTCAGTCGAATGCGCGGGTCGACCACGCCGTACAACACGTCAACCAGCAGGTTCATAATGGCCAGGAAGACGCCGTAAATCAGAATGACCGCCATAATCATCGGGTAATCCCGCGCGACGATGCTATCGACAAAGTAGCGGCCCATGCCCGGAACACGGAAGATCGTTTCGACGAAGAACGAACCGGTGCCGACCGCCGCGAACATCGGACCGACGATCGTCAGCGGCGGGATCAGGCCGTTCTTGACCGCATGCTTGATCACGACACCGGAATGCGACAGGCCCTTGGCCTGTGCCGTTCGAATGTAGTCCTGGTGCAACACCTCGACCATGCTCGAGCGCGTATAGCGGGCCAAAATACCGAGCGGCCCCAGGCCGAGCGCGAAGGCCGGCATGATCCAGTCTGATGGACCATTCCAGCCGCCGGTACTGGGTAAAATATGTAAGATGATCACGAACAGGACGATGAAGAAAATTCCAAGCACAAAGTTGGGCACTGCCACGCCCAGCGTGGCTAAGAAGGTCGATAAATAATCCCACGGCCCGTTTTGGTTGACGGCTGCCAGAATGCCGAGCGGGATGCCGATGATAATCGCAATCCCCATCGCCATCGCGCCGAGCTCGAGCGACACGGGCATGGCGCTACTGAGGATCTCGGTAACTTTGCGCGTGCGATAGATAAACGAATAGCCGAAGTCCAGCTTGCCGGCCTTGTAGACGAAGATGGCGTATTGCTGCCAGAGCGGCTTATCGAGTCCGTATTTGTGTGCCAGGTTCTTTTGAGCATCAGGTGGAAGCGGATTGGCGTTCGCCGCCAACGGCTGGAGTGGACTCCCCGGCGTCGCATGCATCAGCACGAACGTTATGAGTGACATCACCAGAATCGTCGGAATCAGCCATAGCAGCCGTCTCGCGATAAACTGGCCCATCGCTTAACCCTCCTCCTCGTCACTGGACGGATTAGCTCTGCCGGGTATCACATCTTTGGTTGTTGGGTATGAGTCTTTGCTTCGTCGTCGGTGTCGTGGGCCCCGTACCCGACGATACATCGACTCATCCTATTGGGTGCGGGCGTAGCCTATCATAGAGTACAAAGGTATGTCAATATTGCTTGACCGGCTCACCCGCCGGATTGGCGCTGTACGTGACATTATCACGGTATCGGCATATGGCGTTTTGTGACTGCCTGGGATCGCCCGGGAGCAAATGACCCGACAGCCTCGCTCAAGGTGAGCAAAACGGCCGGGTCACTTCGTCTTCGTGGAATCGATCGCGCTAGCTGTCGCTCGCGCGAGCCTTCTTCTCCATGATGTTGGTCGAATGTCCCGCGTCGAGCCGGGCGTTCGGATCGATGTAGGTGACCGCGTGATTCACCGCGATCACCGCTTCGGCCGCGCCGGTCGCGATCAGCTTGAACTTGGCCGGATGGGTCACGATATCCCCGGCACCGAAGACGCCCGGCATGCCCGTCTCCATCGTCAGCGGATCGACCACGATCATGTTCCGCTCGATATCGAAGCCCCACTCCTTGAGCGGCCCGAGTCGTCCCGAGAACCCGATGGCGATGATCAACTCCTGCGCCGGAATCACCTGTGCCTCACCATTGCGCGAATGATGGAAATGCACCTCTTCCAGGTGCTCTTCGCCGCGCACTTCGCGCACTTCATAGAAGGGGTAGTAGAGCTTCGCACGCGACTGTTCCAGCTCCTGGATCGAGCGCTCGTGCGCTCGGAACTTGCTCCGGTGGATCACCGTTACCTGCCGCGCGATCGGCTCCAGCGTCAACGCCCAGTCGACGGCCGAATCACCACCGCCGACGATCACCACGTCGCGATCGCGGAACTGCTCGAGGTTGCGCACGAAGTAGTGCACGCCGTTCCCCTGCAGTTTGTCGACGCCGGGTGCCTCCAGCCGCTTCGGCTCGAACGCGCCGACGCCGGCGCAGATGAGCGCGGTGCGCGTCCAGTGCTCACCCTTGCTCGTCGTGAGATGCAGCAACCCGTCGCTGTCCACCCGCTCCAGCAGCTGCACCTCTTCGGCCAGGCAGGCGACCGCGCCGGTCGAAAGCCCCTGCTCCACCGCTTCGCGCACGTAATCCTTCGCCAGAATCTTGGTGAAACCGGCGACGTCGTAGATGTACTTCTCGGGATAGACGGCGATCAACTGGCCGCCCAACTCCTCCAGGCTGTCGAGAATTTTCGTGCGCAGCCCGCGCATCCCGGCATAAAAGGCGGCGAAAAGACCGATCGGGCCGCCGCCGATGATCGTCATGTCAAAAACGTCGCGCGACTGATCCAAAGTTCTGTTCTCATTTCTGTGAATTACCGCGCTGCGGATCATCCCGTGCTCTCGTGATCCATCGATCAGATTATACAGAGCGGTCCAGACGTTCCCGCGAACCGCTTCCGACGGAGAGGCGGTACAATGTGCCCCCAAGAGCCCTACGCACGACACGCTCAACCGGTCGCTACTGGATGAAGGGGGTCCGCGATGTCCGAAACGCTCAGCCACACCGTTGACGATCTTTACAGCGCACGAGTCCGCCGCGCCGGGCCACCGCGTCTCGGTGATCCGCGTCGTTCGGCCAGCCTCATCTCATTTCTGGCCGGGTTCCCCGATCCGTCCTCCCTGCCGAAGGCGGATGTCATCGAGGCGACGCGCGTGGCGCTGGAGCGCGATGGCGAATGGGCCCTGCAATACGGCGCGTCGCAAGGCTACCAGCGCCTGCGCGATGAACTGCTGATCAAACTCCGGCGCGATCAGGGAATCGAAGCGAGCGACGAAAATCTGCTCATCACCAACGGAGCCTCACAGGGGCTCGATCTGCTGGTGCAGGCGCTCTGCGACCCGGGCGATGTCGTGCTGAGCGAGGAGCCGACCTGGTCGGGCGCGGTCGCCTGCTTCCGTGGCGCCGGCGCCGAGGTCGTTACCATCCCGCTCGATGCCGAGGGAACCGACGTCGAGGCGCTGGCGAGCGAATTGGCGAGCATCGTCGCCTCCGGCCGCCAGCCGAAATTCTTCTACACCATTCCGAACTTCCAGAACCCGACCGGCGTCACGACGACGCTGGCACGCCGCAAGCGAATCGTCGACCTGGCCCACGAATACGGCTTTGTCGTTATTGAAGACGACGCCTACTCCGATCTGCGCTATCGCGGCCGGCGCGTGCCGACGATCTACAGCCTCGACGATCAGGGACTGGTCGTCTATCTGAGCACCTTCTCGAAGATTATGGCGGCCGGTGTGCGGCTCGGTTGGGTTGTCGCGTCGCCGGAGCTGATCGGCACACTCAGCTCACTCAAGGCCGAAGGCGGCACCAGCCCCTTCGCCGGTGCGGTCGCCGCCGAGTTCTGCGCGAGCGGGACGCTCGTCGAGCACATCGCCGAACTCACGGCGCTCTATGCCAGCCGGCACGACGCGATGCTGGACGCGATGACCGCCAACATGCCGGATGGCGTCAAGTGGACCGATCCCGACGGCGGATTCTTCGTCTGGGTCCATTTGCCGGACGCGCTAAGCGCGCAGGCGCTGGCGGCTCGCACGCGCGAGCAGGGCGTCGAGTTCCTGCCTGGCACCGCCTGCCACTTCGACGGCGGTGATCAGACGCTGCGCCTCTCATACTCCTTCGCCGATGAAGCTCAGATCCGTGAAGGAATCGCGCTGCTGGCGAATGCTATTCGCGCCGAAATGTCTTAGGACGTCGGTATAAAAGGCATAACAACATACGATCGGCCGTGTCGTCATAACGGCGCGGCCGGATCGCCCATTCACGATCCCCAACCTGGACGAATACGCGAAGAGAACCGCGGCCCCCCGAGCAGGACGACCACGAGCGCCAGTGTCACACCGCCGCACAGCGCGTAGAGCGCGGCCCAGCCGAATCGTTCGGCAAACCAACCGGCTGCCGGAAAGGCGCCGATCATCGTTACCGAGAAGAGCCACGACTCCACCGACAGCACCGTGGCGCGCCGATCGGAGGCGATCTGCCGGTTGAACCAGTCGGAGATCAACGGCTCGATCAAGCCCGAGGCAAGGTTCGCCAGCAGGTAGGCGCTCACGGCGAACCCGAGCCCGCTCACGCCGGTCCCGATCAGCCCGGCGCCGGTGATCGCCGTTAGCAACGCCAGCTGCCGCGCAAAGGAGCCACGCCCGGCCACCCGCCCGGCGAGCGCGGCTCCGAGCGCGTTCACCAGCAACGTCACGCCGACGACGAGCCCGATCGCGCTGTTGGAAAGCCCGCGCTCGGCGAAGGCCGCCTGCAAATAGAGATGCCCGATCGTCGAGGCGGCCCAGTAGATCGCCGAAAAGAGGAGCATCGCCTTGAGCAGCGTGCTCCCCGCCAGTGTCTTGCGCGTCTCGCCGAGATGCGCGCGGATCGATCCGCTCTGAGTCGCCGGGTCGGGCGTGCTTCGCTGCTCGACCAGCCCAGCCGCCAGCCAGGCACCGCCGAGCCCGGCGCCGATCGCCAGCCCAAAGGTGACGCCGTAATTGATATCGGAGACCGCCGCGCCGATCCAGGCCGTCGCCGCTCCGACGAGATACATCGCGCCAAGCAGCCGGCCGAGCAGGCTCGGGTAGCTGCGCACGCCGTCAGCCTCCAGGCTGAGCGTATCGAAGAGATATGCCTGATCGGCGCCCGAACGGAAGCTGAACGACGCACCCGACAGGAAGAGCGCCAGCATCGCCAGCGGCAGCGACGACGCCGACCAGAGCAACGCCGCCGACGCAGCCACCAGCAGCGAGCCGATCGCCAGCGACCAGCGCCGCCCGACCAGATCGGCAAATGAGCCGGACGGCAATTCGAAGAGCACCGGAGCCAAGTGAAAGGCCGACTCCGCCAACCCGATCTCGGCCAGGCTCAGCCCGCGGCTTTGCAGGTAGATGATCCAGATGGCACTATCGAAGCGCGCCTCGGTCGACAGCTGGAACGCGAAAAACCGCCGCACACTGCGGCGAATCGTCGCGCTCGCAATCCCCGATCGTTCGCTGTTCATCACCCCGGCAGAATAGCGGACGACGCGATGCGGCGCCAGGGTTCACGACGGATCACCATGCCGGCGGTGCCCGTCTTTCTCGTGTGCGCAGAAGATGACGGTTATTTCACTCATGTTGCCAGAGTCCGACCACGTTCTTATGCTGGGACGCAAGTTGTCATCGCCATTCTATTCTCTGTTCCAAGGAGGGAGCCCATGCGAGTCCTGCTCTTGGCCAAGGCGAAATTCTTCCTCCCGCCAGATTATCTCCCGATGGCCGCGCAGGGTTTCATCGAATGGCGGGCGAAGCATCGCGACAAGATGGACGAGTTCTTCTTCTTCGCCGGTCGCCAGGCGGGCGGAGGTATTTTCACCGTCAATGACGAGGCCGAACTGAACCAGATCGTAAACGAGTGGCCGCTTGCGCCGTTTGCCGAAACGGACATCATTCCGCTCGTCGACGGCGATGTCGCGCTCAAGCAATTCAACGAGTTGGCTCAGATGGTATCCGGGCAATTGAGCAGCGGCTCCTAACGCCAACCGACACCTGATCAAGCCAGGACCACGACCGGCGCGGCACAAGAGCCGCGCCGGTCGCATTGTGCTGCTGATCCGCGAGGACCGCGTCGCGCGACCTATGGAGTTGTCTGCTACCATACTCGCGGCCCGGTGCGGCGCATCGCGGCCGGCCGGCTGATCGGTTTGAGACAGATGGAGGCGAAGATGAAGATCGCGCGCTATCTCGCGGACGGTACGCCGCATTACGGGATCGTGGAAGACGGCACGCTTTATCAGGCAAGCGGGGATCTGTTCAAGGGGCTGAGCAAGGGGGCCGAGGTCGGCTCGGTCGATTCGGCCACGCTCCTGCCACCGGTCGAGCCGAGCAAGATCGTCGCGATCGGACTCAATTACGCCGCGCACGTCACCGAGAACGACCCGAACCGGGCGGTTCCGACGGAGCCGGTCATCTTCATGAAGCCACAGAGCGCCCTGCTCGCCCATGGCGGCGTCATTGAACTACCCCAGGGTGCTAATCGGATCGATCATGAGGCCGAACTCTGCATCGTCATCGGCAAGACCGCCTCACGTGTCTCCGAAGCCGACGCACCGAACTACGTGCTCGGCTACACCTGCGGCAACGACGTCAGCCATCGCGACTTCCAGCGCAAAGATGGCCAGTGGGTGCGCGCCAAGGGCTTCGATACGTTCGCGCCGATGGGGCCAGTGATCGAGACCGATCTCGATGTCAATCAGGTCGCCATTCAGGGTCGGCTCAATGGCGAGGTGAAGCAGAGCAGCAACACGAGCAATATGATCTTCAATCCCGCGTTC
>JAICWZ010000270.1 GCA_025966355.1 Thermomicrobiaceae bacterium | reverse complement strand
TTCGAGCGCCGCGACGACCTTCGGCGACGGTACGTTTACGGTCGGCGTCGATATCGCTCCCGGCACGTACAAGAACAGCGACTCCTCGCAGGCGTGTTACTGGGAACGGCTGAATAGTTTCGACGATTCGGCGGACGCCGTCATCGCCAACAACATCAGCACCGCGCCGATGATCGTGACGATCAGTTCGACCGACGTCGGCTTCACGTCCGATCGCTGCGGCACCTGGACGCTCGACAACGCTCCGCTCACATCGAGCACGACGGCCAACTTCGGTGACGGCACCTACCGTGTGGGCCGCGATATTTCCCCCGGCCTCTGGAAGAACACCGATTCTTCAAACTATTGCTACTGGCAACGTGTCAGCGGCTTTGGCGGCACGCTCGACGAGATCATCGACAACGGCTTGAGCGATCAGATCCAGACGGTCCGCATCCAACCGACAGACGTCGGTTTCTCCGCCCAAAGCTGCGGCTCCTGGCAGCGCATCGGGGACTGACGCCAGCCCATCAAGCGTCACGAATGCCCGACCGGGGACCCCTGGCCGGGCATTCTCATACCGTCCTCAGCGCGCATACTCGGCCTGCTCAGTCTGCTCCGTACTGGTCTCGAACGAGGGGAAGCAGACCCCGGCGTTCAAGCCGATCGAGCGGGGCACGAAACGTTACCTGCACCACTCCCGGATGACGGCCGATTTCTATCGCGCCGGTGATGGTGGCGCGGTTCTTCACCTCCGGCACGGTCATCTCAAACAGGTCGGCCGCGCGACGCAGGCCGTTGTCGGTCGCGCTGTTCAGGTCGGGACCTGTGCCGATGATTGATACCGGTGCCGATTCCTCCAACTCAGGCACGCCCCAGCGACGCGCGACCGCTTCGGCCCGTTCACGCTCGACCGCCGTGAGCGGCTGCGCCAGATATGGCAGATCCTCGCGCACCGGGAAGAGCACCGGACCGTCGAGATTGAGCCCTTTGATGACATGAACTTGCAGGGTCACGACACCGGAGACGTCGCAGGTATGCCCGGCGATCTCGCCATCACCCTGGAGCGCATGCATATCGCCCATATAGACGCCGCCACCGGGCGCCTTCACCGGGCAGACCAGAATCGCCCCGGCTCGTACTGCGTCGACGTCAAGATGCCCGTCCGTCCGATGTTCCAGTTGCTCCGCGCTCAACCCATACTCATGTGGCGCGCCGATGAGGAAGGCGCCGAAATCACCCGCATTGTGCGAATCGGGCATGTCGATCGCGGGGGTCGTGCCGAGCTGACCCATGAACGGGCGCATCCGAGCGACGACACCGACGAGATCATGCGGCGCGAAGGTGAGGATCGGATTCTGGATCGATCGCTCAGGCAGAGCAGCATATCGTGCGGCGTCGTGCGCGATCGATTCCGCGGCCGCCTGATTGAGCGTCAGACCGACTGAGTGATTCTCGTCGAACGCGATCGTATAGCCGTTCGTGAATGTGAATGGCGTCGCGTCGGCCCCACAATTGGCACAGCGCACCGCGGTTTGCCCGATCCCTTCGATCCGTGTTTCCGGCCAGAGCGTCCCGCACTCCGGGCACTGACCGGCAACGAATGGATCGCCGAGAAATCGACCGGTCATCGGCAAATCGTTGCCGGAAGCGGTTGCGATCGACGTCACGACAATATCCTTGATGCGAAGCACGATCGCGTCGCCGACCTCGGCTCCCTCAACCGCGACCGGTTGCGTGACTTCGTGACCACCACGAATCGCCGGGGTGATCATCGGCCCCCAGCACCCAGGGGCCGTATTGGCGACGATATGGCCGCCGTCGCGCACTGGCCCGAGCATCGGACCATTCGGACTCAGAATTCCGTTGGTGAAGCGATCAACATAGACGGTTTCGTGTGCAGTCTGAACCTTGATAGCCATGGTGATCCCTCCTCGTTGATGCGACCGGAGCCACCTGAAACCGGGAAGAGTAGCGCGAGTTCCGCTCCGGAGCGGAGGATGCGCTGATCGTTGACCGTCATACCGTCGACGACCGCCAGCATCGTATCGGAGCTCAGCAAGAGATCTGGATAGATCTCCCGCAGCGATGCGAGCGCGTCGCCAACCGTCGCGCCGTCCGGCAGCGTAAGCGTAAGGCGGGGGGTGCCGATTCGTTGTAACAAACCCGGTCCGAGCCGAACCTGTACATCCATCCCACTCCCCTTGCCCGAGATCCGCCGGGTTACCCGATGGCGGGACACGCGAAATGACTTCCTCGTATGGGTAGTATAGCGCGAGGTCAATTGATCCCGACGATCGTGCCGCCATGCGCAATGACGCCGACGAGCTGTCCATGGACATCCTGAACGAGCCAGCGCCGATCGATTATGTCGCGACGTTCGAATACGTTGGTACGAAAGAATTGCGGTCGGTATACTCGATTCAAAATCGACTGTTTACAGATTTCTCCTCGAGCGGGGGTACAAAGGGAAACAAGATGTCGGAATCATCGTCAGCGAATGTTGCGGCCGAGCGCTTCGTGCCATGGTTCGTCCGAGATCAGCAGTGGGCGCGTGCCGGCCTCCCACTGGCAATCATCTTGGGGCTTCTCGGGCCGTTCGTTCGACCCGCGCTCGGGAAGGCTCGATTCCTCATTTTTCTGCAACTTCCGGTCTACTTGCTGCATCAGTTTGAAGAGCACGGCCATGGTCGGTTCAAAGCGTACGTGGCACGTGTGTTTCCGCGTGCCCGAGGCGTGAGTGACGAGAACATTTGCATTGTGAACGTCGGGGTTTGGGTGATTGATCTCGCCGCGCTCTATCTGGCGCGCTTTGATCGATTGGCGCTGAGCTTGATTGCACCATACCTGGCAGTGGTGAATGGGATACTGCATCTTGTCGCCGGGGTGCGCGCACGCCGCTACAATCCCGGGCTGCTGACCGGCGTTCTGCTTTTGCTTCCGGTCGGTGGAGTAAGCCTGGTGCGCGTCGCACGAGCGAGCCAGGCGACCCGCCGTGATCACATCTTCGGCCTCGGTGGCGCGATCTTCGTCCACGTGGTGACTATCGTTCTCATCATGTTTGTCGGCAAAAAGAACGAGCATTGACGCTCATCCAGCCCCGAACGGCCGCTCGGGAGCGCCGAGCCTCGGCGTCTTTCCCAGGTCAGTAATTCGCGACTTGACGGCATGATAGAGCGTGTCTATGCTGCGTATCATGCAACACCGTGCCGCATGCGCGAACAACCGACGCGCGTACCCGGTCCGAACAGGCTCTCGCCGCAGAACCGAACGAGGCGAGAGCGTGCGAGCCGGATTCGGTCGGAGTTCGTATTGACGCGCGGTGGAGAGGAGTCACTATGAGAGAGACGCAAGGTTCAGCCAACATGGATGGACATCCGGCCGCGACGTTGTTGGATCTCCTCGATGGGCCGCCGGATAGTTCGACGGCGATAGTCGTGCCGGACGGTCCCGAGTTGAGCTTTGGCGCGCTGCGCCGGGAGGTTCGACGAACGGCGGACGCGCTCGCCGAGTTTGGGATCGAGCGTGGCGACCGCGTCGCGTTGGTGCTGCCCAATGGAGCCGAGGTAATCGTCGCGTTCCTCGGCACGGCCACCGCGGCCACCGCCGCGCCGTTGAACCCGAATTACACTGAGGACGAGTATCGCTTCTATCTCGACGACACCGACGCCAGGGCGATCATCGTGCCACCAGGAGGAGCGGAGGCGGCTCGGCGCGCGGCGGGCGATCGGATGATTATCGAAGCCGCATTCGATTCGAACGGGGAGATGCAATTCTCGAGCACGACGCCGCGTCAACCGGGCCGCACAGCGGTCCCGGCGGGCAGCGACGATGTCGCTCTCGTTCTCCACACCAGCGGCACGACCAGCCGGCCGAAACGGGTGCCGCTCAAGCATCGCAACCTGA
>JAICWZ010000073.1 GCA_025966355.1 Thermomicrobiaceae bacterium | reverse complement strand
TCAATGCCTGAGAAAGCGGGTAATCGCGTTGCAGGATGGCGTCGATCAGCAGCTTGCCGAGGCCAGGACGACCGAAGACAATCTCGGCAATGCCGGCACCACCAAGCAGCTGGCCGAAGTAGAGGCCGAGTACTGCGAGAATCGGCACGAGCGCGGCGCGCAGGGCATGGGCGCGCACGACGGTGAAGTTCGAGAGTCCTTTGGCGCTGGCGGTGCGAATATAGTCCTCACCGAGCACGGCCAGCAGCGCCGAGCGCGTGGTACGTGCGACGAGCGCGGACGATTCAAAGCCGAGCGCCACGGCGGGCAGGATCAGGTGGTGAATGTTCGATCCGATCCCTCCCGAACCGGCGCCCTGCACCGGAAACCAGCCAAGCCGATAGCTGAGCAGATAGATCATGAGCAACGCCAGGAAGAAGCCGGGTGTCGCCACGCCAAGCAAGGCGATGATCATCGCCGCGAAATCGGCGAATTTGTTTCGGTTCAGCGCGGCGATCACCCCGAGCGGTATGCCGATAAGACAGGTGGCGAACATGGCCGCGATCGCGAGCTCGACCGTGTACGGGAGCGAGGCGCGGATGACGGTCATCACGCTCGTCTGCTGGGTAATCGACTGACCAAAGTTGCCGGTGACGGTGTTCTTGATAAAGGTGTAGTACTGAACCGGCAGCGGCCGGTCGAGGCCGTATTGCTTGCGAATCGTGGCCGTTAGTTCGGGGGTGACATAGTCGCCGAGCATGATCTGCACCGGATCGCCGGGTGTCAGACGCATGATCAGGAAGACAATCGTGAGCGCACCGAAAATGGTGAGGATCGCTTGTCCAAGTCGTGCAACGATCTGGCTCACCAGCCCAACCCTCCCCACTTTGCGCTGTTCCGGCGGCCGCGCGCCCGCCGCGGCGGAGTGTAACACACCCCATTGGCGCGGTCGTACGGCACGAATCGCCGCGTTCACGAGGAGAAGCCCCGCTGCCTCGCGAGCCGGCAGATCGATGTGAACGATAACATACGACTCGCGAAAAGCAGAAGACCCGTTTCAGGTCGGATTTGGGGACGTATTAATCGGCGATGCTCGGTGGCTTATCGGGCAGCAGTATTGTGAAGACGCTGCCGGCGGCTGGTCCGTTTTCGAAGCTGAGGCTACCGCCATGGCGCAACATGATTTCGCTCGATATGAAGAGGCCAAGTCCGGCCCCAGGGGCGATCTGGGCGCCTCGACGTCCACGCATGAACGGCTGAAATATGAGCGCCCGCTCATCCTCGGGGATCCCGACGCCTTCGTCGCTCACCATAACCTCGACACCATCCTCATGCCTGTGAGCGCTCACGGTGACCGTTCCGCCGTCTGGTGAATAGCTCAACGCGTTCGAGATGAGGTTGGTGATCACCTGGTCGAGCCGAGCCGCGTCCCAGCGGCCGGGAATCGGTTCGGGCGCGTCGACCACGATCCGATGTGTCGTTCCCTCTTCCAGCTCCTGCTGAAAGCGATCCGCGACCTGGAGGACAATCAGCCGCACGTCGCAGGCCTCACGTCGCAGTCGAATGCGACCGCTCTGAATCCGCGACACATCCAACAACTCATCGACCAACTCCTCGAAGCGATTAACCTGACCCTGGAGTTGATCGATCGTCCGGTGAATGCGCTCGGCATTCGCCGGGAAGGCGTTGATGTGGCGCCCGAGCAGTTGCACATAGCCTTTGACCGTCGTGAGCGGAGTTTTTAGCTCGTGCGAGGCGATCGAGATGAACTCATCGCGCGCACCGATGGCCCGGCGCGCTTCTTCGTAATGCCGGGCGTTATCAGCCGCCAGCGCGACGCGATGTGCCAGGTCTTCGGCCAGCCGCAAATCGTCTTCGTCGTAGCGGCGGGCGGAGTTCGCCAGCCAAAACGACATGACGCCAATGATCCGGCCGCCAGATTTAAGCGGCACACGCATGCACGAGACAAACCGCGCGCGGCGCAGAAGTGCGAAGTGCTCATCATTCTCAGCAATCTGGCGCAGAAAATCGACATCGATTTCGCGGATCAGCAGCGGCTGTTGCGAGCGGATGGCCGCCTGGAGCACGACGCACTCTTCAACCGGCATCGGGTAGTGACTGCGCTGTTGCTCGAGCGCCGCTTCGAGGTCCGCGGATGCCGCCGAAGCGGCGATCTGGCGAACCAGCGCGTCGGGACCGGCGATATTGATCGAGCAAATGTCAGCAAGCTCCGGCACAACGAACTGTAGAACGCGATGGAGCGTCGCCTGATAGTCGAGCGACGAGGCGAGGATTTCGGCCGCTTCCGCCAGAAATTCATGATGGCTTCGCGCCTGCTCGGCGGCATCGCGAGCGTCGCGTTCCGCCTGATAGAGATTGGCGCGATCGACGGCCATGGCGATGCGGGCAGCCGCCAGTTCCAGCAGGTGTAAATCGCTGGAACTGAAATGATAGACGGCGGTCTTGCCGACATGCACGACCCCCAGCACCCGCTGGCCGATCATCAGCGGCACGCCCATCAACGAACGCACGCCGCCCTGCAGCATCTCACGGTGCGCGAACGCAAATGTCGTAGCATCCTCCAGCACGAGCGGCTGCCTGGTGGCGGCGATCTGCCCGGCGAAGCCTTCGCCCATCGACACCCGGATCGTGCGCGATTCGAGCGATGTCAACGTGAGCCAAACACGCAGGGTGAGCGAGTTTCCGTCCGGGTCGCTCAGCAGGATACCGGCTTCTTCGACACCGAGTTCGTCGCGGATACGCTGCAGCAGTTCGCGCAGCAAATCATTGAGATCGAGATGCGAGAGCGCGACATCTGAGATACCGAGAAGGCGATCGACGATTTCCGCACTCTCCATGGCATCTCGGGCCGCCGCCGCGACACGCCGCATATCCGTCGACCGCTCGTCACGCGGCGTCGCGTGTTCGTCGCGCTCGACGAGCACCAGCTGCCAGCCGGCGAGCTGACCGCTATCCGCCGGCACCGGCGTGAGCGCCATGCTTCCCAGCCGGGAAATCAGCGGATCGTCGCTCGGCTCGTCCGCCAGATCAATCGTGATCGCTGGATCGGGACGCGAGCGGGCCGCCTTCAGCGCCGGGCCGACGATTCGATGGACGCTCGGAAGAATCCGCTCGAGATCGGCACCGACGAGTGTTGTCGCATCAAGGTCAACAAGTTGTACGAACCGATCGCTGATGAGCACGAAATGCAATGCGCCATCGAGGATGGCCTGGGCGATCGGGGAACGCTCGAAGACGGGGCGCAGATCGATATCACCCCCTCGGACTTCTCGGCTGGTGCGGCGCTCGTGGCGACCCTTCTTATGTGGCTTCATCTTGTCGGACGAAGGAGGCGCCTCGGCCACGTTACCATCCCTTTCTCGGTTGAAATTGAATCGCGGTTCGGTAGAAGGAACACGCTGATGGGTATACACTCGTCGGATCGCAAGACGCCCACTCCCAATGCGTGTTCGCGGTTGCTTGTCCATGGACCTCTTTCCGTCCGACCATCCGATCGTCTCGCACGCCGCGCTTCACGTACGACCTGACCAGGTTCTATTGGGGAACCCGGTCACCACCCTCGCGTTGAGTCTACTTCTGGAATACGCGCCGTCTTCCGTACCCTATCCCCGATTCCCGAAGGGCCAATTGTCTCGCGACGAAGGCCATCCGGTCCGCTGTCCGTAACGTCGTCAGAACCGATCCCGCGCAACGGCGCGACGACGAACATCGCCATCTGACTATCGTCACCAAGTCCTGTGCCACCGATGCGCCACAGCGGATTAACTGGCAGGCTCTTGGGCTGCGAACCAGTGGACCCACGCCGCTTGCTCCAGGGTCTCGACCGCTTTTTCCTGGTAATGGTCACGCACCCAGGCGACCGCATCCTCGGCCGGTACGCCGGCCAGCGTCGCCAGACAGGCGAGAACGGTACCGGTGCGGCCAAGCCCACCAACGCAGCCAATCTCAACTCGCTCGCCGGCACGTGCACGATCAAACGCACCCCGAATCGCACGCGCCGCGTCGGCCGGTTCTCGTGGGAGACCGAAATCTACCCAATCGATCACCTCGGCCGGCCAATCCGGCTGCCAGCGAGCGTCGAGGTAGAGCCCGAAGGTGCGCCAGTCGCGATTGTCGTCGCGGCGTGCCAGCCCGCAAGCACGCACCGACGTGCCATCAGGAAAGGTGATCTCCACGACTGCTCCCTTCGACACATGGCGCGCAATAAGACAGAAACCTACCGAGTGTATCGCGTATCCGCGGTGGTGCCCGTACGTGCGTCGGAAATGGACAAAGGCCGGCGGAGTGCCGGCCTCTGGTTGATGAGAGGGTTGTGAGACTCAGCGCTCGAGTCTGGATCAGTCGTCGCTCTGGAGCGCCAGTTCTGGTCGAGCTTCGGGGATCGGCGCGGCTTTGGGTTCGCCTTCGATGCGCAGATCGGGAAGCCAGTTGAGCCACTTCGGAAGATACCAGTTGAGATCACCGAGCATCGCCATCATCGACGGCACAAGCACGGTTCGTACCACGGTCGCATCGAGGAAGATCGCCACCGCCAGGCCGAAGCCCATCTGCTGGAAGGCGAGCAGCCGGCCCAGCGCGAAGCTGGTGAAGACGACGACCATGATGAGCGCCGCCCCGGTGATCAGGCGTGCCGTTGATTGCAGCCCGACCGCGACCGACTCGTGATTCCGCAGCGTCAGGTCATAGTGCTCACGGATACGGCTGACCAGGAAGACGTGGTAGTCCATGCTCAGGCCGAAGAGCACGCAGAAGAGGAAGATCGGCACCCAGGCTTCGATCGTCGGGGACGTGTCGAAACCGAGGTACGAGTGCAGGTACCCCTTCTGGAAGACGAGCACCATCAGGCCGTAGGTCGCGCCGACCGAAAGCAGGTTGAGCAGGATCGCCTTGAGCGGAACGATGATCGAGCGGAAGGCGACCAGCAGCAGCAGGAAGCTGAGACCAAGCACCCAGATGAAGATGACCGGCGTGTACTTGTCAACGACCTTGAAGAAGTCGTGGTTGAACGCCGTGGCGCCGGTTACGTAGACGCCGGCCTGCGATCCCTGAAAGGCGGTCGGGATGATCGTGCCGCGCAGATCGTCAAGCGTCGTGTAGGCGCCGTCGGAGTTTGAATCGCCCGTGTAGGTCGCCTTGATCAGCGCCAGATCGTTGTTCTTGTTCCATTCGACGCTCGGGTTTGGCTCGAACGCCTTATCCTGACCGAGCGCGGTGGTGAGACGATTGATCGCCGCCTCAGAGGCGCTGCTCTTTTGCGCATCGACGACGATCTCGTATGGCGCGAGACGCCCGGCCGAGAAGTCGTTGTTCAGGATCTCGTAGGCGGTCTTGACATTGCTCTTCGGCAGTGTATCAACGCCCGACATTCCGCGATTGAGCTGGAAGAACGGGATCGCGGCGGCGCCGAGCAGGATGATGGCGAGTGTGGCGGCGATCGCCGGGCGGCGGAGGATGACATGGGTCAGCGTGCCCCAGAAGCCGGAGCGGATCGACTCTTCATCGAAGCGCTCGGCGCTGGCGACCGCGACGGTGTCGTACTTGATGCGGCGTGGCCAGTTGATGCGATCACCAAGCAGGCTGAGGAGCGCCGGCACAAGGGTCAACATCGCGACGACGGCCGCGATCACGACGAGCACGGCACCGATGCCGAGGCTATGGAAGATGGTTGAGGGCATCAGGAGCATACCGGAGAGCGCGACGACAACCGTCAACCCGGAGAAGAGCACCGCTTTGCTGGCGGTCCGACCGGCGGCCGTAATCGCGTCGATCTTCTCGATGCCGTGGCTTCGTTCTTCACGATAACGCGAGACGATGAAGAGGGCGTAATCGATGCCGACGGCGAAACCGATCATGAAGATCATGTTCTCGACGTAGAGCGAGAGATCCATCGTGCGACCGACGAGCGCGGTAAGGCCGAGCGCGACGATGATCGCGAAGACGGAAAGAACCAGCGGCACTGCCGCGGCCAGTAGGGCACCGAAGACGACGATCAGGATGACTATCGTAAGCGGCAGCACGAACGTCTCGGCCTTCGACAGGTCCTTCTCGGAGATGGCGGTGAACTCGTGGTTCGTGCTGACATCCCCGACGGTCAGAACCTGGAAGCCATTGCCGTTCAGTTTGTTGATCGTGTCCATGTATTCGTCGGCGTGGTCGTTGGCATAGCTCGTGTCCGTGCCGAGCGAAACGGGGATGAGCGTCGTATGACGATCGGCCGATACCATCGCGTTCGCCTGCGGCAACCCGGCGGCCTTGGCGTCATAGTAGCTGCTGGCAGACGATACAAGACCTTTCAACCCGAGCAGCGACGATTCGGTCGACTTGACCTGTTGCTCAAAGGCCGGGTCATCGACCGTCATGGTTTTCGATTGAATGATCACGGTCTCGGAGACGGCAGCGGATCCATTGAAACGCGCGTCGAGCAAATCCTTGCCCTTGACCGAGTCGGGGCTATTCGTCAGATTGACGTCTGAGGAGAGCGCGTTGCCCAGGCCGGACGCCGCGACCACTCCGAGGGCCAGGACCACCAGCCAGATGGCCACGACGCGCCACGGGTGCCGCGCGCTGCGCCGGGCGAGTCCGGCCGTGGAAAACCACGAAGTCCTCTGGTTCTCTTCCATCCACTACTCCCTTGTTCTGCGAAGCACCAACGCGCGGAATGGTTCGCCTTGAACGGAACTCGTTTTCTTTCCGCGCCGCGACATCGATGGTCGTTCTCGCTCGTTGAGGTTCGACCAGCTTCGCCATTGAATACCGGTCGTTGCCCAGTATGCGATACGCCGGTGCTCGCTCAATTGTCTTTTGGTTCCGCTGTACCCTGTCTCATGGGTCAGGTATGTGATTGGCCGTTTGGGAAAGGATCGGCTCGTAACCCTGGGGAGGGCGTTACGCGAGTGGGGAGTTGAGTGGATTTCGGGGCAAGAGGACGGTGACGGTCGTGCCTTCGCCCGGTTCGCTTTCGACGGCAACCGCTCCCTGATGTCGTTCGACGATCGTCGCGACGATATGCAGCCCCAGGCCGATGCCGGGCACCTGCAACCCATGCCCGCCTGAGCGCATGAACGGCTCGAAGAGGTGGCCCTGCTCCTCGTACGGGATGCCGACGCCTTCGTCCGACACGGTCAGTTCGACGAGGTCGCCCAGCGCCCGCGCGGCGACGACGATCTGCCCGCCCGCCGGCGAGTACTTGACGGCGTTCGACAGGAGGTTCGTGACGACCTGCTCGATGCGCAGCGGATCCCAGCTCCCGGGAAGTTCAGGCGACAGATCGAGTTCGACCCGGTGATTTGCCGTCCATTCGGCGCTCCCGAGAAACCGGTCGACACTGGCCCGCACGAGCGCAGTCAGATCGCATGGCACGATCTCCAGCTCAAGCAGGCCCTGCTGGATACGTGAGCGATCGAGCAGGCTCGCGAGTAACTGCTCCAAGCGTCGAGTTTGGCTGAGCGTCTGCTGCACCGCACTTTGCGCACGCTGGCGGTCGATCGGATCTTGAGCAAGATGTTGCCCGAGCATCTGGAGATAGCCGGAGATGCCGGTAAGTGGATTGCGCAATTCGTGCGCGACGATCGCAAGCGCTTCGTCGCGCTGCTGCGCCGACGCGCTCACGCGTTCCAGCATGCGCACGTGTTGCAACGCCGCGCTGAAGAGGCCGGCCGCCGTCAGGAGTTGCTCGCGCTCCTCCGGCTCGAACGTTCGTATCGCGGCGAAGCGCAGCGACAGCACACCGATGCAGCGATCGTCGTCAAGCAGGGGCAGATAGGCAAGTGAACATGGCTGCCCGAGCGCCTCGGCCGCCACGGCCGGAAAGCGGATAGCCAGGTCGTCCGGACGGACAAACCAGAGTGGAACACC
>JAICWZ010000307.1 GCA_025966355.1 Thermomicrobiaceae bacterium | reverse complement strand
CTCCGGACGCTGGTCCGGCTATCTGGAGGTGCCACAAAACGGTGACTACAACCTGGCAATCGAGACGGATGCGGGCGCCACGGTCACGCTGTCACTCGATGGGCAGAGCGTCCCGCTGGCGGCGAACAATAACGTCTGGAGCAACCAGAGCGAAATCAACCTGACGGCGGGCGCACTGCACGCGATCGAACTGACCGTCGAAAAGGTGACGAATACGATGATCGTCCGCTGGGAGACGACCGGCAGCGGCTGGGCGATCGTGCCGCCGGCCGCTCTCTATCCCGAGGCGATAGTCGATCGACTGCGAGCGGTTTACGTCCGCTTCCTGAAGGCGACCGCCCTCGCGAGCACGCTGAACTTCACGGCGAACGAGCTTGCCTACCTGGCGGCCGATGCCGACCATCAGATCGCGGCCGAGCCGTGGCTGAACGGCCTGCCGGTCGAAGGAACACCGGACGCGGCGACAGCCACCGCGCTGCGCGATCTGCTCATTGCGCTCCTCACGGTCTCGCGCATCAAACAGGCGCTCTCGCCGGACGATGAACGGCTTCTGGCCGTTCTGCGCGATCCGACCGCGACCGCGCCGGACGGCGAGAGTCTCCTCTTGTCGTTGACCGGTTGGGAGGGCACATCGCTCGATGCGCTGCTCGGGCGCTTCGGCAAGACGCGCGCCGACCTGCATCATCTCGATGTGCTGCAGCGCGTCTACGACGCCTATGCGTTCGTCACGACCTTGCGCATCCCGGCCAGCACGTTCATCGCTGCCACCGGTAATGAGCCGGATAGCGCCACTGTCCGCGATCTACAGTCGGCCCTGCGCGCTCGCTACGATCAGGCCGCCTGGCTCGATGTCTTGCAGCCGATCAACGACGATCTGCGCGGCCTGCGGCGGGACGCGCTCGTCGCCTACGTTCTGCAGCAGTTCAGTCAGAAGCCGGAAACCAGCCAGATCGACACGCCGGATAAGCTGTTCGAGTACTTTCTGATGGATGTCGAGATGGATCCGTGCATGCAGACCTCGCGGGTGCGGCATGCGCTGTCTTCGGTGCAACTCTTCATCGAACGCTGCCTGCTCAATCTCGAGCCACGCGTCTCACCTGCCTCGATCCGCTCCGATCTCTGGGAGTGGATGAAGCGCTACCGCGTCTGGGAGGCGAACCGCAAAGTCTTCCTCTGGCCGGAGAACTGGCTTGAGCCCGAATTGCGCGACGACCAATCACCGATCTTCAAAGAGACGATGAGCGAACTCTTGCAGAGCGACATCACTGAGGATACGGCGGCAGTCGCGCTGCTCAACTACCTCTCCAAACTGGAGGAGATCGCCAAGCTGGAGCCGTGCGGCATCTTCTATGTCGAGGGCGATCCGGGCACGGCCGACGATATCGCGCATGTCGTCTCCCGCACGGCGGGCGCGAAGCGAAAGTATTTCTACCGGCGACGCGAATACGGTTACTGGACGCCCTGGGAGCAGATCAAGCTCGATATCGAAGACAACCCGGTGCTGCCGGTCGTCTGGCAGGACCGTCTCCTTCTTTTCTGGCTGCGGATTATCCAGAAGGCGCCGATCAACCCGGCGGGACTGCCTACCAGTTCCAGCAACGGTAATGGACTCGCCGACGTCACGCTGGGCGAAGTCAAATCGGATGCGGCCGGCGACGCCAAATCGAAGGCGAAGCTGACGGTCCAGGCGGTGCTCTGCTTCAGCGAGTATTACAACGGCAAATGGCAGCCGACCCGCACGTCCGATCCTGACCGTCCGACGACGCTTGGTACGGACTTCGATCCGAGCGGCGACAACGGCTTCGATCGTTCGCAGCTGCAGATGAGCGCAGCCGCGGGGGGCGACACGCTGCGCATCAGCTTCTCCGGCTCGGGCGGTTCGTCGTTTGTGGTCTTTAACACGCACAGCGCGCCGGTCCGCGCCGAAGATGCCGGCTTCTTCCTCTTCCCGTTCGGTCCATACCGGTCGTTGGATACCTCGACCGACACGCTTTCGATCACCTACAGCAACGGGATCTGGCTCTTTCCGATCGGTGGACCGAACGCGAACCCGCCGATCCAGCGCAATGTGCTCAAGAACGCGATCGGCGATGGCGCGCTCGGCCCGCATCAGGACTTGAGCTTCCCGCTCGTTTGGGACGCTCCGTTCTTCTACAGCGACAGTCGCCATGTCTTCTATGTATCCACCGAAGAACAGCTCGTCATGGTCGGGAGCTTCGGTGGCTTCGGTGCCGGTGATGTCGTCGCGACGCCACCGGTGCTTGACATACCGCCGCTGGTGCAGCAGGTGCCGCAGTTCGATCCGCGCCCACCTGTCATCGATCCGGTCATCACCGGCGCGGGCCTGGGTGTCTTCGATCCGGGGCCGGTCGAGCGCTTCGTCAGCGAGGACGCCTACATTCGCACCGCGATCGCCAGCACGGCCAGCGTCCGCTTCGGCGATCAGGACATCGGTCCAACCGGCGTCGTGCTCGATCAGCAACTGGCACGGCGTTAGGCGTCAAGGAGAAGGGGAGACGTGCAATGGTAAAGCTCGTTAAGCAGGTTGGGTTTCACTATCGCGACGACATCGTCAAACTCGGCCCGTTCCTCACCTGGAAACAGGAGACGAAGTTCACCTACACATTCGAGAACTTCTTTCATCCGTATACCGGCGAGTTGATCGCGCAGCTCAACCGCAAATCGCTGCCAGGTCTGCTCGATCCGAACTATCACCAGAGCCTGACGAAGGAGTTCTTCGATGATTTCTACCAACTCCTGCCGAGCCAGACGGTGGCGACGAACAGCTTTCCCAAGGAGATCGACGTGCGGAATGGCGGGCCGTACGCCAATTACAACTGGGAACTGCTCTTCCACATCCCGCTGACGATCGCGACGCACCTGAGCAAGAACCAGCGCTTTGCCGAGGCGCAACGCTGGTTCCACTATATCTTCGATCCGACCTGCAACGACACGGCGATCCCGCCGCCGCAGCGCTACTGGAAGTTCCTGCGCTTCCGGCAGGAGACCGATGTGCAGCAGATTACCGATCTGCTGGCGCTGCTCAGCAAACCGGACGCCGAATGCACGCCCGATGAACTCGATCTCAAAGCGAGCGTGCTGAACGGCTACGAGGCGATTCGCAACAAGCCGTTCCAGCCGCACGCCGTCGCGCGCACCCGCACGATCGCCTACCAGTATTCGGTCGTCATGAAGTACCTCGACAACCTGATCGCCTGGGGCGACAGCCTCTTCATGCAGGATACGATCGAGTCGATCAACGAAGCGACGCAGCGCTACGTGCTGGCGGCCAATCTGCTCGGCCCACGTCCGGAGCAGATTCCGCCGCGTGGGACGGTGCAGCCGAAGACGTTCGCTCAACTCAAGGCGGCCGGGCTCGATGCCATGGGCAACGCGCTGGTCGACCTGGAGGGCCAGTTCCCGTTCAATCTGGCGCTGCCGGCGACCACCACGACCGACGGCGCCGCCGATCAGGGCGGCCCGCTCTTCGGCATCGGCCGCTCGCTCTACTTCT
>JAICWZ010000584.1 GCA_025966355.1 Thermomicrobiaceae bacterium | reverse complement strand
TTGCCGCCGTTCACTTGAACGGCACCTTCAACACCGTGCGCCATGCCTCGGCGCTTATGCGCGAGCAGCGGGGCGGACGCATCATCAACTTTTCCAGCGTCTCGGCCTGGGGCAGTCCCGGTCAGCCGAATTACGGCGCCGCCAAGTACGGCATTCTCGGCTTTACGGCCGTGCTGGCGAACAGCATGAGCAAATACGGCGTCACCGCCAACGCGATCCTGCCGTATGCAACGACGCGTATGATCGACTCCACGCCGCGCGGACAGGAGTTTCTGAAGGAGCATGGGAAGCTGCCGAGCGAGATGGCAGGCGGCACCGAGGGAGACCCGGGGAATGTCGCGCCGATGGTCGCCTACCTCGCGACGGACGACGCGGCTCACATCAACGGCCATTTCTTCGGGGTGCGCGGCACGACAATCCAGCTCTATTCCCACTGGGAAATGGCCGGCGTGTTGCAGGCGGAGCGCACGTGGACGCCCGAAGAGTTGATCAAGCTCTTCCCCGAGACGCTCGGCAAGACGATCGATCTGCCCGAGCCGGTGACGCTCCCCGGATCCGAACGGCCGGTTCGCGGGACCACCGTCATGCAGGCCGATCCGGCCACGTGGTCACAGCTTGCACCGGGTGTCGACGTCTGGGCACGCTCGACGTATTTCGACGCCAAGCAGTAGAGGGAGAGATTGATGGGCGTACTTGATGGCAAAGTGGCGTTGGTCACCGGCGCCGGGCGCGGGATCGGGCGCGGTGTCGCCCTGTTGATGGCGAAAGAGGGCGCGTCGGTCGTAGTCAACGACCTGGGCGTCAGCCTCGATGGTGAAGGCGTCGATACCGGACCAGCCGCGACCGTGGTTGAAGAGATCAAGGCCGCCGGTGGTCAGGCGGTCGCCAATACGGACTCCGTCTCCGACTATCATGCGGCCGAGGGGATGATCGAGCAGGCGGTCGATACGTTCGGCAAGATCGACATCGTCGTGAACGTCGCCGGCATCCTGCGTGACCGCATGATCTTCAATATGGCAGAAGACGAGTGGAAGGCTGTGCTGGCCGTCCATCTCAAGGGCAATTTCAATGTCTGTCGCTGGGCGTCGGTTCGCTTCCGCGAGCAGCGCTCTGGTCGCATGATCAACTTCTCGTCGACTTCGGCTTTCGGAGCGCCAGGTCAGCCAAATTACGGTGCCGCCAAGGCCGGGATCATCGGTTTGACCTTGAGTTGCGCCGCCGGGCTCGCGCGCTACAACGTCACAGCCAACGCGATCCTGCCGACGGGCCATACGCGGATGATCGATTCGATCCCGCGCGCCCGCGAAGCGGTGGCCGATACGGGCAAGCTGCCAAGCGAACTGGCGATCGGCACCGAACGCGATCCGGCCAACGTCGCGCCGCTCATCGTCTTCCTGGCGAGCGACGCCGCGCAATCAATCAACGGGCACATCTTCGGCTCGTTCGGCTACAACGTCGCGCTCATGTCGCAGCCGAAGATCATTAAGACGCTGCGTGCGGACCACCGGCTCAGCGTCGACGAGCTTTCCGAATTCATCCCAAGGGCGTTTGGACCCGAACTAGAATCGATCAAGAACGAGAGCGGATTTGGCAGCAAGATCGCGGAGATTCCGCACGGCCAATGGGTCGATGTCGGGGATGGCCTCCGCTTCTGGGGCACCAAACTCGAACCGTACGGCGAATTGGTCTGGT
>JAICWZ010000345.1 GCA_025966355.1 Thermomicrobiaceae bacterium | reverse complement strand
GTTATCATGTCACCCCCAGCGTGTTACGCACGAAATCGTGCGGCCGCCGGCCCGTCGTTGGGCGGCGGCGCCTGCACACTTTAGCCCGAATCAGTAGCGCGGTCCATGGCGCTCGGCCTCGTGCGCCATCGCGTCCGGACCGTGACCATGTGCCAGGTCGTCGTCGTGATTGCTGCGCTCAAGGGCGAAGACCGACAGGTTCGCCTCCAGGTCGATAAAGCGATCGGCGATTTCGAGCAGTTCGATCGCCGTGTAGCGCGGTGTCGAGGCGATTTCGACGCGCAGACCGAGCCGCTGCGCACGATCGACGAGATAGGTGAAATCGCCATCGCCGCTGACGATGATGGCGATGTCGATGTACGGCGCCTGGCTCAGAAGATCGACCGCCAGCTCCATATCGAGATCGCCTTTGGTCGTGCCGTCGCTGAAGCGCTTGAGCGGCTTGGTGATGACGCGAAAGCCATTGCGCCGCAGCCAGGTGAGAAACGGTATCGCCGAACTCTCTTCCGGCGAGATCGCCATGTAGGCGTAGGCTCGATGCAGCCGGCGTCCATTCGCCAGGAAATCGAGCAAGCGAGCGTAGTCGATGCGAACGCCAAGGTCGCGCGCGGCGAAATAGAGATTAGACATATCAAAAAATACGGCAACCTTGTCATATTGATCTGGACGAATCATGTTTTGTTGCCTTATCGCCAGCCGCGGGGAGTCATCCGGCGGCAGAGGGTCAAGCGCGCGGGTGAACGCGCGGTACTCGTCGGCGGACGGCTGGTCGACCGCGTCGTGCGCTTGCGGTTCGACCGATCCGTCGGTGGTTTCGGGTCGATCGGGCGGTTGGTGCCACACATCGTGATGTGAATCAATGGTGTCGTCATGATCACGACCGGAAAACATGTGCATCGCTCGATTCAACCGCTCGGGCTATCGCCCGGCGCTAATGATCGGTAGATCCTTCATCGTCACGAGTCCGGGAGCATGTTCCGCGACGCGGGGAACCGCATTAACCGCGATGGCGGTCGTCGCGCGATCGCCCTGCAGACCGCCCGGGATGATCAGTTCGAGTCGGGTCGGTCCGTCGAGCACGATCTTGTCGTGCGCTGGATCGGCATCGAGATACATGCGCAGATGCAGCACGATCTTTGCCTCGCCGTTGATGTATCCACGGCCGAACTGGTCGACGCCGCAGACGAAACCTGGTGCGACGTCGAAATAGTCCGTGTGAATCTGATGGTCGGCGATGACCGGCTCGGTCGTTTCCTCGTAATTGTCGAGCTCCCAGCCGAGCCCGGCCGCAACCATGTAGACCGATTCCTGCAGCCCGACGTGACGCACCTTCCCGGCGTTCACCAGCTGGTTGAACTCGTCGACCGTCTTACCGGAGCCAATTTTGGCCTGCAGCGGCAGGCGACGAGATGAGGCGTTCTGGTTGCGCTCGACGTGAACCGCCGTCACCTGCTGCGAGACGCCGCTGAGTACCAGCGCCAGCGTATCCATGACGAAGCCGGGGTTGACGCCGGTCGCCAGCACCGTGACACCGTTGGCCCGAGCCATCTCATTGATTTGTTGCGCGAGATCAGGGAATTGTGCGGCCGGGTAGGAGAGTTCCTCGCAGGTGGAAACGACGTTGAGACCGGCGTTGATGATCCCTTCGAGTTGTTTCCAGACCTGCTTCAAATAGGAGCCGGTCGTATGAACAACGACGTCGGCGGCCGTCTCATCGAAGAGCGCGTCGGCATCGTTGCGGACTTTGATGCCGAGCTCCCGGCCAAGACCGATCACCTCGCCGAGGTCGTGTCCGACTTTGGCGGGGTCGATATCGACGGCCCCGACGATCTCGATACTGTCGCGCGACGCCGCGAGGCGCGCTAACTCCTGCCCGATCGGGCCGAGGCCATAATGGATCGTGCGATATCGTTTCATCCGCGTTTTCGTACCTGCTCTCTGTTCAGGGGCCGTCTGGCCCGCTCGATTGAGAGATCGCTGGGGTGCGATGATAGATGAGGATGAAAGAAATGAGTGCCGAATCGATCGCGTGAGCTAGCGTTTGTTCTTATCGGCCTTCTCCTTCAATGCGCGGTAGTACTTCTTAGACTTCGGCAGCGGCCGGCTTTCGACCGCTTCTCGCTCGGCGCTCGCCTTGGCGCTCGCGTCGACGAGCTGCTCTTCCAGCACCGCGAGATCGTCGTACACGCCGACGTTGGCGTTGGCGACGGGTGTTCGCATCAAGCGCCGAACAAGTTCAACCAGCGAACGTACCTGTGCCTGGTCGCCGCCGGGACGGCTCGCTGTCCGGCGGATCGTGTCGACCAGTCCAAGCGTTTCGCTTCGGGCGCCATTCTCAACGAGCCGCTCCTCGATCCGTTCCAGGCCATACAGAAGATTCATAGAATCGCCTTCCTGACCGGCATGCTCTGTGTGTCTCACGCGTGCGAGTATCGATCATGCCGATTCGCTTGGCAACCGGTCCCCTGATTGGTCGCCGGCGCGACTGAAACCGGTTCCACTCGTATCGATCCTATCAATCCGGAACATGATTCGCTCGGCACGTGCCGTAATCGTGCTTTAATTCAGCCCTGTTCGAAGCGCACGATTCATGCGCGTGTTGCGACAGGATTGAGGCTTCCACTGGACGACGCCAGGATTTCACTGAAAGATCGCTTTCTCGGCTGCTTGCTCGGCCTGGGGATCGGCGATGCGCTGGGTATGCCGGTCGAAGGTTGGACCAACGAGCGTATACGCCTGCAATACGGCTGGCTCGACCAGTACGAACCGAGGCGTGGTGCTGACGGGGAGATCGAGCTCGAAAAGGGCGAGATCACCGGCGATACCGAAATGGCGCTCTGTCTGGTTGAAGGGCTGATATCGGCCGGTGGTTTTGTCGATCCGGGAGCGATCGGCATTCGACTGGTTAAGATGATTGATCGGCCGGGGCCGAATGTGCTCGGCAGAACGACGCGGGCGTCGATCGAACGAATGGCGGAAACAGGCGAGTATCAGCACGGCGGTAGTGGTGACTGGCCGGCGGGGAGCGGTGCGGTCGCCCGTAGCGCACCGCTCGGACTGCTCCATGCGACCGGCCGGTTTAATCCGGAGGTTTTTACCCGCGAGATTCTGCGCGCCGGGTTGATCACGCATTGCGACACGGAATCGCTGAACGGCGCGCTCGCGTTTGCCTACGCCGTGTGCCTCGTCGCGAATGATGACATT
>JAICWZ010000378.1 GCA_025966355.1 Thermomicrobiaceae bacterium | reverse complement strand
TAGGGGCGACATTTATGGCGCCCGACCGATGTGCGCAGGCATGAGGCGGGTCACGCGAGCTCCAATGCCCCTCACCACGTCCCGCGCTGTGCCGGGGTTGGTGTGCGCTCGATGACCTCCACCATCCAGTCGAGCGAACGATCGTGCTTGATCCAGGCGGGACCTTGCGTGTAGAGAACCGCCAGGCCTTCGGATTCCGTGCCGAGCTCCGTATACATCGGTGGCTCCTCGGGGATCGGGATGGCGCCGAGCAGGTAGAACGGGAAATAGATATTCTGGTAGAGCGCTTCCTGCAGCTTCGCTCGGGCGTGTCGGGTATTGCCGCGTTCGAGGAAAGCGACCAATGCTCGACCATAGGCCCACTCGGCTCCCGGATCATCCTTGTACTGACGGAGCAAGATGTGGACGGCCGGCGTGTCGCCCTCGACGAGCAGCAGGGTGAGGAGCTGGTAGCGCACGCCCTGGTTGTCGTTCGGGTTCAGTTCGAGCAGGCGGTGGCCGAGCGCGATCGCCTCATCGTAATTGCCGAGTTGGCCCTCGACTTGTGCCAGGTTGTACAGCGCCCGCATGTAGGGCCGGGTCGACATTCGACCCCAGAAATCGCCCGTATACAGCTCGAACGCTTCCGGACCGAGCGCCCGTTCACCGGCCGCGACGCCGGTGCGATACTGCTCGCGCGACTCTTCCAGCGATTTGCTCGCCTCTTCGCCGAGCAGCACGTAGGCATCGGCGCAGTCGGGACAGATTTTCAGCGCCTCCCGTGCCAGGCGCACGCGCTTGCGCGTTCGATTCGCGCTCCAGGCATCGTACATCTTCTCCTGCGCGCGTTCGAGATCGGTTTGCGGTTCATAATGGGGAATCTCACCGCGCTCGACAAAACCCTGGGCGTACTCGTCGATCTCTTCCGGCGTTTCAAAGCCCTGTTCTTCGATCAAGCGTGTGAGATCGTGCATCGTTCGTTCAATCGCTCGTGGATCCATCATTGAGGGAACCTCCGTTCCTGCGGCGTTGGACGGGTGTTGATGGAGCATACAGCTTCGACCAAAGCGCCTCTCGCGTGCGATGATCTCGTTAGCGCCGCGAGACTGATGCCACCAAGTGCGAGGAGATGTACGTGCCGGGAGAAGACGAAGCGCGAGCCTTCGCGAACAGCCTGGAGATGTTCAGCCTGATCGTGCTGACCCATGAGGATCGCTTTCTGCTGCTGGAACGCGCCGCCTGGAAGCGCTTCTCACCCTTGCGCTGGACCGGCCTTGGCGGGCGCGTCGAGCCGCACGAGTTCGGCGATCTGCGCACTTCAGCCCTGCGCGAGCTGGCCGAAGAGAGCGGCTTAAGTGAATTGGATGTCGCGAACTTCACGCTGCGCCGGCTCCTGTTGCACGATCGGGCGACGACGCCGTTGACGCTCCTCGCCTTCTTCACCGGCGCGCTGGCGGAGGCCGTTCTCCCGGAATGCCCGGAAGGGACGCTGCGCTGGCTGCGTGCGGACGAATTCGCCGGCCTCGACATCATCGAAAGCGCGGCGGTTGTCCTTCCGCTGTTGATTGAAGATCTGGCACGCGATCCGCGTGGAGATGAACGTCCGCGCGTTGGAGCAGCGCACTACGGCCCAGACGGCGCCATCGAGCGCGTCGTCTGGGCCTGAACGGTGCTGCTAGGCGGCTTTCTCCGAAACGGCAGGCCGGCTGAAGCGGCCCGGATCGAAGGCAGAGATGTCGATCGAAGTCTTGCCGGTCGTCATCAGTTCAGCCATCATCAGCGCTGCCGATGGGCCGAGCGTGATGCCGAGCATCGAGTGGCCGGTCGCCAGGAAGCAGTTGTCGATCCCCGGCGCGCGGCCCATGGCCGGCAGTCCGTCGGGGAGGAGTGGGCGCATGCCGACCCAGGTCGTCTCGCTCGCACCACGGCTCCAGTCGCCCAGACAGCGGTTGGCACCATGGCGGATCGCCTCGACGCGACGTGGATCGAAGGTGGTGTTGACACCGGAAAGTTCCATCGTACCGCTGATGCGTAGCGCGTCATTGAACGGGCTGCAGGCGATCCGCACCTCCGAAAAGTAGATGGCGTGGTGTAGCGTCAGTTTCGGTTGCTGGACGGTGATGTTGTACCCCTTGCCCGCCTGCATCGGCAGGTTCAGCCCGGCCATCGCCGCCAGTTCGCCCGACCAGGCGCCGGCCGCGATCAGGAGCTGGTCGACCTCCAGGGCTCCGTCCAGCGTTTCAATCGCCCGCACCTGGCCGCCGGTGCTCCGGATTCCGGTTACCTTGACGCCGGACTCGAGCTTGACGCCCTCGCGCTTGAGCCATTTGACCAGCCCGGCGGTCAGCGTTTCCGGCCGCACATGACGCTCCTCCGGCACCCAGAGTCCGGCTTTGACGACGTCAGTCAGTTCCGGCTCGAAATCGCGCAGTTCAGCGCCGCTCATCTCGACCGGCTCACTGTACCCGAACTGGCGCATCACCTGCAGGTCGTCGGCGATATGCCGCAGGTAGTCGGGTTCGAGGACTGCATAGAGCAGACCGGTGCTGTGCATCTCGAAATCGACGCCATGCTCGTCGAGTGAATCGTAGAGATCCATGATCGGCTCGGCCAGCCGAGCCGTGGCGATCAGTCCGGCGTGGTATTCGCGGGCGTTGCAGTGACGCCAGAACTGGAAGAGCCAGGGAGCGAGCGTCGGTAACGAACTCGGCCGGATGTAGAGTGGACTATGACGATCCATCATCCACTTAAGCGACGTGGCCACCAGACCCGGCGCCGGTACCGGGCCGGCGAGTGATGGCGTAATCCAGCCGGCATTGCCCGCCGAACAGGCGGCGCCGAAGTCGCTCTTATCGATCACCGTGACGTCGATGCCCCGGCGCTGCAGTTCGTAGGCTGTCAGCAGTCCGATCACCCCACCGCCAACGATCGCGGTCGTGCCCACCCGTGATGCCTCCTTAGAAACAGCCGGTCCGCGGTTCGCACCGGCCACC
>JAICWZ010000269.1 GCA_025966355.1 Thermomicrobiaceae bacterium | reverse complement strand
GTCCAGGAAGTAACGAAAGGGTTTTCGCGCCGCGCGGCCGAAGAGCTCTCCTACCGGCGACACGAGCCCGACTGGATGCGCGAGAAGCGTATGGAGGCGTGGTCGGCCTTTGAGGCGCTGCCGATGCCGGTGCGCACCGATGAAGAATGGCGTCGCACCGATATTCGCCGCTTGCCGATCAACGACGTCGCGCCGTTCGCCGGTCTCAGCGGCAAGATCAATAGCCTCGCCGATCTACCGGAGGACGTCACCGCCACGCTCGGCGATCCGGAGCAGCGCTCCGGGCTCAACGTCCAAATTGACGGTGCGACCGTCTATCACGAACTGAGCGATGAACTCGCCAGCCAGGGCGTCATCTTCTGCGACATGGAGACGGCGATTGCTGAGCATACCGAGCTCGTGCAGCGCTATTTTATGACCGACTGCGTACCGGCGAGCGATAACAAGTTCGCCGCGCTCAACGGAGCCTTCTGGAGCGGCGGCAGTTTCGTCTATGTGCCGAAGGGCGTTCGCAGCGAGTCGCCGCTGCGTACACACGTTTACGCAAACACGGCCGGTACCGGCATCTTCCCACACACGTTGATTGTGGCCGAGGAGGATTCCTCGATCGTGGTCGTCGATTCCTGGTCGTCTCCGACGAACGACGATCCGATCATCGCGGCGGGCGTGATCGAGATCTTCGCCGCGGCGGCCACCAACGTGCGCTACGTTCAGATGCAGAACTGGGGCCGCAACGTCTGGAATTTCACGACACAGCGCGCCCTCATCAGCCAGGACGCCGCGCTCAATTCACTGACCGTCAGCCTCGGTTCTCGTCTGAGCAAGTCGCTTATCGCGGGAGATCTGGTCGGCGCCGGAGCTTCAGCCGAAATGCTCGGCCTCTACTTCGCTGACGAGCGACAGCATATGGATCACCATACGCGCCAGATGCACGTCTCGCCGTACGCGACCAGTGACCTGCTTTTCAAGGGCGCCATCAAGGATCGCGCGCGCACCGTCTACTCCGGACTGATCAAGGTCTTCCCGAACGCGCAGCGCACCGACGCCTACCAGGCGAACCGCAACCTCGTCCTCAGCCCGACCGCACGGGCCGACACGATCCCGAATCTGGAGATCGGCGCCAACGACGTGCGCTGTACGCACGGAGCGACGGTTGGCCAGGTCGAGGATGAGTACATCTTCTATCTGATGAGCCGTGGCATCAACCGCACCGAGGCGGTCAAGCTGATCGTCGACGGCTTCTTCGATGAGGTGATCGAGCGCGTACCGGTGCCGGAAGTGCAGGAGGAAGTACGAGCCGCGATCGCTCGAAAGATCGGACTATGAGTTCTCCATCCCAGACTCCAACCGGCCAGATCGACGTTGACCGGCTCAAGCTCGATTTCCCGATCTTGAGCCGCCCGACGCACGGCAAGCGCATGACCTATCTCGATAGCGCTGCCAGCTCTCAGAAACCGGCTGCCGTCATCGATGCACTCGCGAACTTCTACCGAACGACGAACGCCAATATCCATCGCGGCGTCTATGAACTGAGCGAGCTCTCAACGGCAGCCTACGACGAGGCGCGTGACAAGGTCGCGAATCTGATCAACGCCGCGTCGCCGCGCGAGTGCATCTTCGTGCGCAACACGACTGAAGGGCTGAACCTGGTCGCCTCCTCCTGGGGGCGCGCCAATCTCAACGAAGGCGACGAGGTTGTTCTGACCGTTCTCGAGCACCACAGCAATATCGTCCCCTGGCAGTTGATCACTCGCGAGCGCGGCGCCAATCTTCGCTTCATCGACATTGACGACGAGGGACGACTGAAGATTGACCAGCTTGATGACTATCTAAAATCGGGCAATGTCAAGCTCGTCGGCGTGACCCAGGTCTCGAACGCGCTCGGCACGATCAATCCGATCGCCGACATCGCCGCCAAAGCGCATGCGGCCGGGGCGCTCATGCTCGTCGATGGCGCGCAGAGCGTGCCGCACATGCCGGTCGACGTGCAGGCGCTCGGTGCCGACTTCCTCGCGTTCTCCGGGCACAAAATGCTCGGACCGATGGGCTCCGGCGTGCTTTACGGACGTCGCGAACTGCTCGACGCGATGCCGCCCTACATGGCGGGCGGCGACATGATCCGCACCGTCGAGCTGTACGAGTCGTCCTGGGCGGATCTGCCCCAGAAGTTCGAGGCCGGTACGGCGAGCGTGGCCGATGCGGTCGGGCTTGGCGTGGCGGTCGACTATCTTTCCGAGATCGGCATGGCGCAGACCCGGCAGCACGAGAAAGAGATCGTCCGCTATGCGCTCGCCTCACTCCGCGAGGTGCCGGACGTGACGCTCTACGGCCCGGAAGGCGATGATCGCGCCGGAGTCGTGAGTTTCGGTGTCGGTGATGTGCATCCGCATGACATCGCCAGCATCCTCGATGGCGAGGGAATCGCGGTTCGTGCCGGTCACCACTGCGCCCAACCGTTGATGACGCGTCTCGGACTGACCGCCACCGCACGCGCCAGTTTTTATCTGTATAACGACGAAACCGATGTCGACCGACTGGTGGATGGCATCATGACCGTGCGCCGGGTCTTCGGTCTGGGAGCATAACCGATGGCTGATCTTTATCGCGAGCAGATCCTCGATCACTCGCGCAATCCGCACAACTTCGGTGAGATCGAAGATCCCGACTTCACCTATGAGGACAGCAATCCGCTCTGCGGTGATCGCGTGCGCATCGACGTCAAGGTCGAGGATGGCGTCATCGCGGATATCAAGTTCAGCGGTCGTGGCTGCGCCATTAGCCAGGCGTCCGCCTCGATGCTGACCGATATGATGAAGGGCCGTAAGGTCGATGAGATTCGTGAACTCACGGCCGAGGATATGCTGGATGAACTCGGTATTCAGATCAGCCCCGCCCGCGTCAAGTGTGCGCTGCTGGGCTTAAAAGTCCTAAAATCGGGCGCATATGGATTGACCGATTGGCCGCACGAACGGTAGCCATTGGACCCACACCGCAATGGGAGCAAGGAGAGAGCAGTGGCGCAGTTTACCCCGGATGACGTACGCGAAAACCTGAAGACGGTTTACGACCCCGAGATCGGCATTGATGTCGTCAATCTCGGCTTGATCTACGACGTCGATCTCGACGAGCAAAACGGCAAGACCGACGTCGTCGTCACGATGACGCTTACTTCGATGGGCTGCCCGCTCGGGCCGATCATCACGCAGGAAGTCAACGGCGCGCTCGGCGATCTGCCGGGTATCGGTGAAATCGGCATCAACATCGTCTGGACTCCACCCTGGTCGCCCCAGATGATGAGCGAAGAAGCCAAAGACGAACTCGGGATCTGGTAAGCGCCTCGAAGACGAGAGCGACGCATGCGATCGCCCCTACGAACTCTACTGTCGTAGGGGCGATCGCTCGCGTCGCCTTCTGTGGCTGCCCCACAACCCGTCATCTTGCGTGATAATGGCCGAACGAGGCACACGCACCCGAGTGAAAGGGACGCAAGATGGCGGATCTCCAGAATGTTTATTCCTATATCGACGACCATAAAGACTCGATGATCGCCGATCTGCAGCGTGTCGTGCGCCAGCCGTCGATTTCGTCGACCGGCACCGGCGTCCGCGAATGCGCCGCCCTGCTGGTCGAGATGATGACCGACCTCGGTATCGATGCGCAGGTGATGGAGACGGCTGGCCTGCCGGTTGTCTTCGGTCAGATTAACGAAGCGGGTCCGGACAAGCCGACGCTCGTCATTTACAACCACTACGACGTTCAACCGGCAGACCCGGAAAGCGATTGGGAATCGCCGCCATTCGAAGCCCGCATCGTCGGTGATCGGATGATCGGCCGCGGCACGACCGACGCCAAGGGAAACCTGATGGCGCACCTGAAAGCGGTCGAAGCGCT
>JAICWZ010000057.1 GCA_025966355.1 Thermomicrobiaceae bacterium | reverse complement strand
GGAGATCGGCTGAGCGACGGGATCGCCGGCAGCAAGGTAATAGGCTTCGGCGCTCACCAGCACGAGGCTGCCACCCCGTGGCGACCAGGCAGCCTGCGCCGCGCTCAGTTGGCCCGGTGCACCATCCGCCAGTTTGCGCACGCGCCCGGAGTCCGTATCGATCTGCCAGTAGGCCCACGGACTGGTATCACCGCTGTTGCCGGCATCGGAATAGACGAGCGTGCGACCGTCCGACGCGCCGCCGAGCAGGCTGACGACATCGCGCCCACCGAACTGGACGAGCGTTCGCGCCTGACCGGATCGATCGATCGCGTCGATCGCGAAGCGGCCATCCGCCTGTCGCACGACCGCGAAGAGTTGCTGGCCATCCGGCGACCACCAGAAGCTGCCCGGCTGATCCGAGAACGTGGCGATTGGCGGACCCAACGTCCGGCCATCGAACGGGTGGATGTCCAGACTGCCGGTCACGTCGTCGCCATAACGCTCGATCGCCAGCAATGTCCCATCGGGCGACGCCTGCGCCAGATGTACACCCTCTTCCGCGATCGACAGCTCGGTTCCAGTATCGACGTTCAGCACAACGAGCGAGCTGCCCTGACGCACGTTGTGCGTGAAGACGTTGAGCGTCGGTTCGAACGCGGCGACCGGGATCTGCGTCATCAGCAAGCGCGTGTTGTCGATCCAGGCGAGCGGCGTGCGGACGAACTGCGCCGTCTCTAGATCCCAGCGCTGACGCAGGGTGCCATCAAGATCGTAGATGCGAAGCGATTCCGGCTGTTTCGGATATTGCAGGTAGATCGTCTGGGCGATCGTCCGATGATCGGGCGAGATCAGATCGTCGACGCGCGTGCCGCTGACGCCGGGAACAAGGAGCCTGCGCTCGCCGCTCCGCAGATCAACCGCGTCGACTTGCCCGGTTTCATCCGCTTCCAGCAGCCAGCCGGTAGGGCGAGTGTTGAGACTGGGCGCCGTCAGCGGCGTCGCGTGGTACGGACGCAACAGAACGCGGCCCGCGCCTAAAACCGCAACGGTGACCAGCATCAGCGCGATCAGCGTCAGTCCGGCGATGAGCAGCCTCGGGTGCGCCAGCGATCGGCTCGGCCGGCGTGCGGCCAACTCAGCCGGCTTCAACGCCCCGACCAACGCATCGGCCGTTTCGCGCAACTCGGCGTCGGTCTGGCGCGCCAGTTCGAGCGCACGACCGCATTCCGGACAGTGCGCCAGATGCTGCAGGAGCGCGATCTGCGCCTCGCGCTCCGAACCGAGTTCACGATAGCGACCCAGCAACGACCGGTATGCCGCACACGGTTCGACACGGTCAGCCGCGATCACCTGGTGCGCGCGCTGCAAGCTGGCACCAACGGCTTCGATCGACCGGCCGAAAAGCCGCGCAAGTAGCGCAGTATCGCAATCGAGCGCGACGTGCAGCGCGAGCATCAAGGCTGCGCCGCTGTCCAGATTCAGTCGAGGACGGAGAGGCGCATCGTCATGGCGCCCGGCCAGCGGCGCCACGAGCCGTCGCAGGCCGTAGCTCAGCCGGGCCGCATGCACGGCCGGCGCGAGTGCCCGCGCCGGATCGGCGGTATCAGGCCGCACGAACGATGCGATCGCGTCCGCCTGCTTCACATCGAAGCAGAGCCGCAGCGCAACACGCAGGCGGTTGATGTCGATCGGCTGCGCGGTCTCGTGCGACTCGCTCATTACGTCGCCTCGCTTGAGGATGAAGGCCTACTTTGGCATCGCCTTGATTGCATCATACGCCGGACGCGGCTTGCCGTATTCATCGGTCATCGAGAAACCGTAGTAGGGGCCGCCGATCCCCTGAACGGTCGCGGCATTGAGCGAGAAGACGAACATCGTCTGCATCCAGGGCCATTCGGTGCGGGCAATCTCGAAGGCACGCGTAATGTACTCCGCCTGCTGCTCGGGGCTGACCCAGTCGCCGTAGCCGTAATCGGGCCAGTCGTTCTTGGTCGTCCAGCCAAACTCGGTCAGCCAGACAGGGAGATCGCCGAGCCCACCGGCGACGAGCGTGTTATGGATTTGCTCGGCATGACGGAAGTAGAACTCGGGCGCGTTGATCCAGCCCGGATGATCGGCCAGATTATTCGGCCAGTAGTTGTCGGGCGAATTGCCGGCGCCGTAGCTGTGCGCGCCGACAACGTCGATGTACTGTCGCACCGCACCATTGCCGATCCCCATCAAATCGTTCAGATAATCGAGATCGGAATAGGCCCATTTGCGGTCGTGGAGGCTATTCGGCGCGAGCCCGGCCAGCACGATCAGCGCACCGGGGTCGGCCGCGCGCACGACCGGGGACGCCGCCTGGAGCATATCGAAATAGCCGTGCGCGTCGATGTAGCCGCCCGCCTCATACGAGAGATTCGGCTCATTCCAGAGCTGCCAGGCATCGACCTGACCCGCAAAGTGAGCGGCGAGCGCCCCCATGAAGCTGGCGAACATCGGCGGATCGGCCGGCTGTCCGGAGAACGGCGTGTAGGCCCAGGTCGGCACACTATTAACCGTCACCAGCACCTTCAGCCCCCGCGACCTGGCGGCCTCGATCTCCGATGCAAGCGGATTGAAGCGGTATTCGTGCGAAACCGGCTCCAGTTCGCTCCACTGCGCCTGAATCCGCACCCAACCACATCCAGTCTGCTTCGCTTCATCGAGGAAATAGGCGTTCGAGCCGAGATTATTTCGATCGCCCCACCAGAGCACGTTGAAGCCGCAGCCGACGTCGTGATCGGTGTAAAGCGGTTGCGGACCGATCGGCGGCGGTGCCGGGACATCGGAGCCTTCGATGGCAACCGCCTCGGCCGGCACGACCCGACTATTCAGTTCTTCGCGACCGAGCTGGCCCAGGAGCACGTTGTACGGTGCCGCGTTTTCCGGATGCAGTTCAAAGCGCGCCCGCTCGAAGTACTGCACTTGATGGCGCTGCCCGTCGGTCTGGCTCACTTCCTCGAACGGCTCGCTGATTGGAAAGCCGAAGCTCGCAAGCGCGCCGTTCGCCTCCCAGTAATCGCGAAAGGTTCCACAGAGCGCATGATGCGTCTCGGGATAGTAGTTGCAATCGGCTCCCGGCGCGCCGTCGATCGGCTGGAACGGCGCTTCGCCACGACGATCGACGGTTTGCAAGGCACCGAGGCGGGTGAGCAGGACGTTGTACGGCGTGCCGGCGTTCTCGTCGTGCCGCTCGAAGATGGCGCGTTCGAAGTACTGGCGGAAGATGCCGTCCTGATAGAAGACGCGACTGAGCGGATAGCCGAAGGTGCGCAGCCCACCGTTGTTGTTCCAGAAGCTGAGGAACGAATCAGTGACCCAGAAGCCGGTTTCGGGGAAATAGCGGGCGGTATCGGAATCGGTCGCCTGGAGCAGGGCGCTCGTGCCGGGTGGTTCTGCCGGAGCAGCCAGCGCCAGTCGCGGAACGGTCGCAAGCATCAAGATCAACAGTAACAGCCAGCGACCGACCGGCGGCACACTCTTCCCCGGCATCCCCACCCAATTCCCGAACCATGGGGCCGTGAACGGCCCCGCTCTTCGTCTTAGCGCGTCACCCGCAGACCGAGGATCGAGGATGCGGTGCGCAGCGACGCGCGAGCGTCCTCGATCTGATGGCCGGCCTCGGCCGCGTTGACCAGCTTCTTCGCCATCTCGTTCAGGATGCCGATCGCCTTCGGCGTATCCAGATCGTCCCCGATGGCCGCCATGAACTGCTCTTTCTGCGGCTCCAGATCGAGCGACGAGGTCTCCTCCGCACCACGAATCAGCATGGCGCTGCGCAGCAGATCGACCATCGGCTCGAACTCGGCCGGACCGCTGTCCTCATATTCAAACGAATCACGATAATGATGGCTGTGCAGATAGAGTCGCAAGGCGTCGGGACTGTGATAGCGCAGCACGGTGCGCGCCAGCACGAGATTGCCGAGCGACTTGCTCATCTTCTCGCCCTCGTAACGCACCATCGCGATATGCACCCAGAAGCGCGAGAACGGCTTCTTGTCGGTATAGCCTTCGGACTGCGCGATTTCGCTTTCGTGATGCGGGTAGATGAGATCGCCGCCGCCGCCGTGGATATCGATCTGCTCGCCGAGGTAGCGCATCGCCATGGCGCTGCACTCGATATGCCAGCCGGGTCGTCCTTGTCCCCACGGACTCTCCCAGGTCGGTTCACCTGGCTTGCTCGCCTGCCAGAGAATGAAATCGAGCGGATCTTCTTTCAACGGGTCATTCGGATCGGCCCCACGCTGGCCCGAGATATCAAGCATTTCGGCATAGCCAAGGCGCGACAGCTTGCCGTATTCCGGATCGCTCTTGACGCGGAAGTAGACGTTCCCCTGATGCTCGTAGGCCATCCCATGCTCGATCAACGTGGAGACGATCTCGATGATCGTGGGAACTTCTTCGGTGGCGCGACAGTAGACGGCCGGCGGCAACGCGTTGAGCGCGTTGAGGTCTTCCTGAAATTGGCGGATAAAGCGGTCGCCGAGCAGATCCCAGCGCTCGTTTAGCTCTTTCGCCTTGCGCAGGATGTCGTCATCGATATCGGTGACGTTCTGCACGTACTTCACCTGCCAGCCGAGATACTGACAGTAACGGTTGATGACATCGAATGTCAGGTACGCCATGGCATGGCCCATATGGGTCGTGTCGTATGGCGTAATGCCACAGACGTACATGCGCACAGTATGACCATCGAGCGGGGCGAAATCTTCTTTCTCGCCGCTCATCGTATTGTAGAGTTGCACGCCCTCTCCTCCCGCCAGTGCGAACGATGCGGCGCAGCGCCCGCCAGCATCCGCACTATGCTACATCATGTCGTCATCACGTGGTCGCTCGCCGCCAATGGGTCCCCACGGCTTCGCCGAAAACCAGAGCGTCGCCAAACGGGGCGTGTGCGCATGTACAACGATCACTGTATAGTGCGTATACGCTGGACTCGATCGACCTCTCGGACGGCCGGGGCCGGCGCTGGAAGATACCTTCGGAGCACGCACGACAAGGAGTCGTAATGGCACTAACCGTTGGCGAACTGGCTCCCGAGATCTCCGTACCAAGCTCGTGGGGCAACACCTTCATCCTGAGCGACGCCGTTAAGGAAAACGTTGTCGTCCTCACCTTTTATTTCTTCGCCTTCACCGGCGGCTGAGGCAACCAACTGTCCCAGTTCCAGGACAGGATCGATGAGTTTCATCGATTAGGTGCGGAAGTCTATGGAGCCTCGGTCGACTCACACCATTCCCAGCGCGTCTGGGGCGAGCAGCTCGAACTGACCTACCCGCTGCTCGGCGACCTCGACCGAAACGTTATGACGGCATACGACATCAAGATGGATGAATTCGGCCCGTATCACGGCATCTCGCGCCGTGCGCTCTTCATCATCGACCGCGACCGGAAGCTCGTCTACCAGGACATCATCACTGAACGCGGCAAGATCCCCGACATCGACGCGGCCCTTGCCAAGCTGAAAGAGATGGCGGGGGAGGAGTAGCCGCCCTCACCCCCAGCCCCTCTCCCGTGCCGGGGCACCCGCGAGCGGGTCGGGAGAGGGGTGTCTTAGCGCAAACGAGTGTGGGGTTCTGATCGCTTGAATGTAGGCAAATGGCTTTAGTGCGGCCGCAGCCGCGTGCTTCCCCCCTCTCCCGCGCAGCGCGGGAGAACGGTCGGGGGTGAGGGAGGTACGAGATGGATCTACGTGTGATTGAAGTACGAGCGGCGAATAGGCCGATGAAGGGCGAGGTGCCGCGCGAGCTCGATTCGTTCCGGCAGAGCGGCGTCTACGCCGGCGCCGGTGGCTCGGTGACGTATGTGCGACCGTGGGTGGAGGACGACGAGTTCACCAACGAGCCGACCGAAGCGCTGGCGCTCATGGGCGCGCGTATCGCCGACGAAGTGGCCAGGGGCTTTGCCGATGGCACCAATGTCGTCGTCGCCGGTGGGAACTGCAATGTGCTGCCGGGTGTCATCGGCGGCTTGCAGCAGGCGAACGGGGAGTCGGCGCGCATCGGACTCGTCTGGTTCGATGCCCACGGCGATTTCAACACGCCGAAAACGAGCTTGAGCGGTATGCTCGGCGGCATGCCGGTCGCCGTCAGCGCCGGGCTCTGCTATCCCGAATGGCGCATCGCGGCCCATCAAACGGTCGCCCTGCCGACCGATCGCATCATCATGGTCGATGTGCGCAATCTCGATACGGCCGAAGAGGCGCTGGTGAACGCCACAGCGATCAACGTTGTCCCGGTCGACGGCAGCGCGTTGCGTGAGGCTGTGCGGCAGCTGGCCGCCAAGACCGACATCATCTACCTGCATATCGATCTCGACATTCTCGATGAGCAGCTGACCCCTTCACACAACACCAAAGAGCCGAACGGCCCGGACATCGCGCAGACGCTCGAAGCTGTGCAGGCCGTGCTCGATACCGGCAAGGTCGAAGCGATCGGTCTCGTCTCCGTCTACCCGGTCGGCGAAGGCGGCGACACCTCGCTCGCCTCCGCCACCGAGCTCCTCACCGGCATGGTCCAGCGCTGGAGCGCCAGCCGGGCGGGGTGAGGGCGGCCCGGGACCGAGGTCTCGGTCTCCGTAGACGACGTCCCGTGCGCGGGACTCGGAAGGGCTTTGTCAATCCCGTAGGGATTTCGTCTATGGAGCACGGGATTTCCAATCCCGTGCGGGAGGTCGAACGCGAGCGAATACCTTCCAAAAACACTCCTACCGCGCTTCCGCCTTCTCCGGCGCTGGTGCCGGGTCGGGGCGCATTGAAGGGGTCGGTTGGCCGACCTTGAGTTGCGTGAGTTCCGGTGGGAAGACGAGATCGAGCGTCCAATCGAACATGACGCGGAGGCGCTTGTCCCAGCGGGGGATCTGCAACAAATAGTACGAGCGCCAGACCCACCAGGCCGGGAAGCCGGAGAGCTTGACACCCATGACCAGGGCAACGGCCGAACGATGGCCGAGCGCGACCAGTTGCCCCTTGGTCTTGTAGGTGATCGGCTTCAGCGGTTCGCCACGAATCGTCGCGACGATGTTATGCGCCACGGTGCGTGCCTCACGCACCGCGTGCTGCGCCGTCTGCGGATACGGCTTGCCGGTATGCTCATCGAGCACTTCGGCGTTATCACCCAGCGCCCAGATGTTCGACCGGCCCGGAACGTTCAACGTCCGGTTTGCCTTGATCTGGCCCTTCTTGTTCTGCTCCAGCGGTAATGCGGTCACCAACGGATTTGGCGAGACGCCGACCGAGCCAACGATCGTGCTGGTGTCAATCGGATCCTTTCCCTCGATGAAGACGCGATCCGGCTCGATGCGCGACACGCGCTCATTGAGCATGATCTCGACTCCCTTGTCGCGCAGCAGGTGCTCGGCAAAATCGCCCAGCGATTGCGGGAGGTCGGGGATCAGGCGCGGCCCGGCATGAATCAGGACAACTCGAATGTCGTCGCGCTCGATGTGCTTGTAGCGATCGGTGACCTCGACAAGCATGTCGTTCATCTCTCCCACGACCTCGACGCCGTTGGCGCCACCGCCGACCACCACAAAGGTGAGCAACCGGCGCTTTTCGACCGGGTTTGTCTCGATATCGGCCTGTTCCAACGTATCGATGAGGTGGTTACGGAGAGCGAACGCATTGCTGAGGCGCTGGACATCGAAGGCGTTCTCGGCCATGCCCGGAATGAACCGTGTGCTCGGCACACCGCCGAGCGCGATGACCAGATGGTCGTAGTAGAGCGGCCGCGGTTCGTGATAGCTGCCGTAAAGTCCGAGACGAACATCGACGCGCTGCTCGTCAATATCGATCGCCGAGACTTCGCCGACGTAAAGCGTCGCATTCGGTGCCACGAGCCGGATCGGGTTGAGGATCGAGCTCGTTTCAATCGCACCCGAAATAATGTCCGACATGAGCGGATAGAAGACGAAGAAGTTCTCGCGGTTGACGATGGCGACATCGACCGGCTCGTTATCCAGCTCTTTCTGCAAGGCGAAGGCCGTGTAGACACCGGCAAAGCCGCCACCGATAATCAGCACGCGCGTGCGGCGTGGTTCATCAGGTGATTGCCATTCCATTATTTCCCATCCTTACCCTGGCGTGGTCTCGCGCGGCGCGTTCGCGCCTGCCACCAACCGAAGTTTTGCCGCCATTTCTGTACCACCACATCGACCGGCGAAACAGGCACCCCCTGACCCTCTGGACAGTCTTCGAATCCCATTCAACCCCGAATCGTGGTATTCATTGAATATGAAACATGCGCGGCGGCCCGCGGCGATCGCCGGACGCAGGCGCTCGCACGACAATCGCGTTCAACCATCAACATGATGAAAGATCGAGAGGCAGACCCGATGAGTTCCACACGCTGGGATCCGCTCCGCGACATCAGCGGCTTTCGCGATGCGATGAACAACCTCTTCGATGAAGGGCTACTCTTGCCGCGCTCAGGCTCGACCGCCATGGCCGGCACAATTCCGCTCGATGTCCGCGAAACAGTCGACCGCTATGTCATCACCGCGCCGTTGCCCGGCGTCCAGCCGAGCGATGTCGATATCACGGTACTCGGCAGCAACGTACGTATCAGCGGTGAGATCAGGGCCCAGGACGACGCGATCGAACCGGATGAGGAATGCCACTGGCTCCTGCGCGAACGGCGTTTCGGCCACTTCGAGCGTTCGATCTCGCTGCCGACATCGGTCGATTCGCAGGCCGCAACCGCCAGCTTCGATACGGGGGTGCTGACGATCCAGTTGCCGAAGGTCGATCAAGCACG
>JAICWZ010000097.1 GCA_025966355.1 Thermomicrobiaceae bacterium | reverse complement strand
CCGGTTAACCTCGGCTGCTGCTCCCCAATCGCCGGAGATCGCGAACTTGCGCGCTTCTTCGGCGCGGCGCCTCGCGGCACGATTTCGTCCTTCAGGTTGATATGCTGCCAAACCTACCTCCACGTTCCCCACGGTTGACGCCACGGGTTTAGGAAACCGGGCGTTCTGATTCGATCACGTCACCGAGCAGATACCAGGGCGAGGTCTCGGTGATCTGCACGTCAACGAATCGCCCTTTCCAGTCTCCGGGTGCATCGAAGAAGACGAGTGTGTTCCCACGACTGCGGCCGCGCCAGCGACCTTTCGAGAATCCATCGACGAGCACGTCAAGCCGCTGACCCAGGTACCGAGCGTTGCGCTCGGTGCAGATCTCTTTTTGCAGCGCTTCGACCGCCCGGTGCCGCCGTTTCTTTTCGACCCACGGTACCTCGTCGACCCAGCGATTTGAGAGTGTACCCGGTCGTGGTGAATACATCGCGACGTGCACCTTGTCGAAGCGGATTTCGGCCAGCAGTTGCAGCGTATGCTCGAACTGTTCGGGCGTCTCGCCCGGGAATCCGACGATGATGTCGGTTGCCAGCGTCACGCCCGGCATGCGCTCCCGAACGTAGGCGATACGCTCGCGATAGTACTCGACCGTGTAGGTGCGACGCATGCGGCGCAGCACCTCGTTGTCGCCGGCCTGGATCGGGAGGTTGATATGCTCGCAGAGGCTGGGCAGATCGGCAACCGCGTCGATGATGCGATCGGACATGTATTTCGGGTGCGACGTCAAGAATCGAACGCGTTGAATCCCGTCAATCCGATCGACCGCGGCCAGAAGATCCGCCAGATCCGGTTGACCGGCGAGATCATGCCCGTAGGCGTTGACGGTTTGACCGAGGAGTGTCACCTCCCGGACGCCCCGCGCGCTGAGACGCTCGACTTCCATTACGATGTCGCCCATCGGACGACTTGTTTCACGACCACGGCGGTATGGCACGATGCAGTAGGAGCAAACGAAGTTGCAGCCGTAAATGATCGGAATGAACGCCGTGACATCGGGGTCGACCGAACCATCCTGGTAGAAGTGCGGCAGTTCCGCCAGGTCGACATCGACCGATTCGATCTCCGGCGCGATTTCAACGAGACGCTCGAACTCCGACGGCCCGTAGAAGAGATCGACATGTGGGAAGCGCGCGGCCAGCTGCTCTTGCTGCCCGGTGACCATGCAGCCGGTCAGCGCGATGCGCAGATCGGGCCGTTGGGCTTTGAGCCGTGCCAGCGAGCCGACCTTGCCCGCGACTTTGTCCTCGGCCTGCTGGCGCACGACGCATGAGTTGACGATGATGACGTCGGCGTTTTCTTCCAGCATTGTCGGCAGATATCCGGCTTGACGTAAGATCGCGGAGGCTTTGGAGGATTCCGCCTCATTCATCTGGCAGCCGATCGTCCAGACGAAAAAGTGCTTCGCGCCCTCGTCGACGTCAGTAGATACAAGGTCTGACTCGTTCGGTTTCAGCGTCAACGGGATCACAAGGCTCCTCCGGAGGTCAAGTTTCGAACTCCAAACGCAGAGTATATCCTACACAAATCGACGATTCGGGTGTGAATACGTGCGTCGCGATGCGGCCAATCCGGACGTTCGGAGCGGCTCTGCGTGCGACCAGCGGAGCGTTAGCACGTTGAACTGTCGGAATGCGGCGCAGGAAGCCGTGGTTTTCGGCCGCGTCAAGGGAAGCGTGGGCAGCCATGCCCACGAGGGAAGGTAAGCGGGCGGATGCGTGCTCGCGGAGTGGCGGCGTTTGGGGGGTGCCATACTCTCCACGCCGCGCACTTTTTGTTAACCTAGTGTGGGAAAGTTTCGCCAGCGATCCCAACACAGTGTACGTACATCCCTGCTGATCGCTGAGCCATGTTACACTCTTGACGGAACGCACGAAATTAACTGGTATCGAATCCAAGCTCGATCTCAACCGGCGGCACGACCGCGGTTCTAGAGGCGGTGCGCGAGTTGATCGACGGTGACGATGTGGGGGAAAGGCCGTGACCCAGCACATTTGTGGGACGTGCCGCTACTTCGAAGAAGGTGGGTTCGCGGCGTCGGGTCGATGCAATCATCCCGCGCGACGGGAGATCCGCATGATGGTGCTCGTTCGCAAGAATGAACTCGCGTGTCGTGAACACTGGGATGGCGGGCTCTGGGAGCCGCGAGAGTCGATTGAACCGGTTCCGATCTCGAACATTCCGCCCTCGACCCTGGTCGCTGAATCGCCGGTGAGTGATCATCTGCGGCAGCAATATACCGACCGCGTGACGTCTGTCGGCGTCGCACCGGCCAATCGTCCGATCGCCGAAACAACCGTGTCCACCGAGCAGATCGGCCGTCGAGAATCTTCGACTCCCGTATCTTCTCAACCGGTTGAACGAACCATTCCGGTTGCCGAGCATTCCCATACCGGCTCGATCCAGGAGACGTCCGCGTCGTCCCCTGCCGTACATCGGGAATCCTGGGGTGCTCCCTTACCGGATATGAAACGAAGCGAACCAACCGAACGGCCACGTGACGAGTCGCCACGGCCAACTCGCCCTGCCGACCCAAATCCATCGCCGTCGCCTCGAGCGCCGCTGCCGGCCGAAGAGAACTTCCGTCGATCGTGGGGGGCACCACGAGCGTTCGATGAAGACCAGATTCGACCGGTTGTGCCGCGACGCGCCGATCTGGAGAAGCGGGCGAGCGCGGGCGAGCCGCCTCAGGCTGGGCGCGCTCGGGAAGATCGTTCGTCGAACATCGACGATATCAGCCAGCTCCTCTCGCATCCGCGCTCGAACGGAGTGCCGCCGACACCGGCCCGGAGCGATCCGGACATCGAACGATTCGGCTCCAGACAACCAACCGGAAGCATTTCGTCCACGCCTCCTGAAGACGCCCCGCTCTCCGGCGGGCGCCGGGGCTGGACGGAGCCGTTCGAGACGACGGATCAGCGGCCGAAGCGACCGGCGGAGGCGACGAGACCAGCGTCGGTCGAACGCGAACTGGAACCGCGCCCACAGGAGATGCGCTCCCAGCCCGAACCGGCGAAGGTCGCCATGAATCCAAAACTGGCGAAGATGTCGCAATGTTGTGGAACATGTCGCGATTTCCGACCGGCCGAAGGGGGCGAACGTGGTTGGTGCAACAACCCGTATGCCTTCGATCACCGGCGTATGGTGCGGAAGAATGAAGTCGCGTGTCGCAGCACGATTGGTGATTGGTGGATCCCGAGCGACGATTGGTGGATGCAACAGGCCGATTACAGCCATCACGGCCGGCCGACTCCGATTGTCGATGATCTCCTGCGTCAACTGCTCGACTCGCGCGCAAACGGAACGAACGCGCGCAATAACGGGCGCGGCTGACCGCGTTGTGATCTGCTATGCTCGTTAGCGAGATGGAACCAAAACGATGGCGTGGTCCGGGTACGACGGGGATGAGCGTGACCACACCGGCCGGGAAGGGACAAACGACGAGCCTTGACCTCTGAGTTCGGCGAACTACTGCGGCACGCGCGTGCCTACAAAGGCGTCACACTCCGCGAAGCCGAGCGCGCGACGCGAATCAGTCGCCATTACCTGGTCGCGCTCGAACGCGAAGAATTTAGCGATCTGCCGGCACTCACCTATGCGCGCGGCATCGTGCGGCGATACGCCGAATACCTCGGGCTCGATCCAGTCGCGGTGCTGGCAAAGTTCGAGGATATTCACGGCCAGCGCAGCGGCGGCTTCCGTGTGGTGCCCGCCATGAAACCGCTCGACGTTCCGTCGCACTGGGCACCGAACTTCGCGATCATCGCATTCATGGTCGTCATGTCCGCCGTGATTTTTGCCTGGATGTACAGCGCCTTTTTGGCTCCCTCTGACAATATCGCGACTCCCGGCGCCAGCGTGGTAACCGCTGCCAGCCCAACCAGTACGAATCAACTGGGCGTGATCGCATCGCCGACCGGCCAGCAGATCGGTAGCGCGGCGATCACCAGCCCGACGGCGACAGCCGCGTCGACACCGACAACGCAGCCAACGGCCACGGCCACGGAGCCACCCACCGCGACTCCGACGGTGGCGCCGACGGCGGTTCCAACCGAGGCTCCGACACCGGAACCGACGGCGACGGCCAGCGGGACGCACGAGTTCGCGTTTACCGCGACGAGTTCGGTCTGGGTTCAGGCGACCGTCGATGGCGTCGTGCGCTTCTCGGCCGTTCTGCCAGGAGGCGCGTCACGAGCCTTCCAGGGCAAGACGATGTCACTCGAATCGGGCAATGCGCCCTTCATCGTCGTTTCGGTTGACGGCGTTCAGCAAGGGAAGCTCGGCAATACCTGGGATGCGACGCAAACATATCCCATCGGCGACTAGCGCCGGATTGCATGTCTACCCGGCTGACGAGTGAATGCCCCCCCGCTCGCTGACCGGCACGAGCACGGTGAGCGCGGCCGGTACGATCCGCATTTCCACCGGTGTAGAACCAATCACATCTCCATCGCATTCAACCGGAGCGCTCGGGTCACTTTCGATGCGCACATGCTTGCCGGTGTACTGCTGGACGTACTGCGAGCGGTCGACCTGGCCGATGGCGATGCGCGACGCGATCTCAGTCGTTGCGGCGAGATTTGGCGGATTGAAGACGATAACGTCGAGCAGACCGTCGTCGGAGCGGATATTCGTCCCCACCTCGAAGCGCGGATCGAGGACAAAGCTACCGTTCGCGACCAGAACCATCTTGGCGATCGTCGAGACGGTTTGGTCGTCGACCGTGATATTGAAGCTCCAGTTGCTGCCGGTGACATGCTTGAGTGCAGCGGGAACGTAGGCCATCCAGGCGGCGGCGCGCTTTAGCATCGGCACGGCATCGCCCATCATCTGCGCGTCGAAACCACTGCCGATCATGTGCAACGCGATACGATTGTTGTCCATACGGATGACGTCGATCGACTTTGGTTGAACGTTACCGAGCAACGCCCGGGCCGCGAAGCGCGGTTCGTTTGGAATACCGAAACTTCGCGCCACAACATTGGTCGAGCCGGTCGGAATGATCGCCAGTCGTGCCCTGCCCGTGAGCATGCCGTTCGCGACTTCGTTCACGGTACCGTCCCCTCCGACTGCGATGACGAGGTCGGATTCGCGTGCCGCGGCACGCCCAAGACTCACCGCGTCACCGGCGCGGCGCGTGCGCACGATCGTCAAATCCATGTGCGGCGCGAGAACCTCACGCATGAGCGCTTCGATCTCATCGGCACCACGACGGCCGGTATTCGGGTTCAGAATGGCGGTGGCGACCATGCGATCGGACATTCCGTGGCCTCCGCGACGACGGTAACCCGGCTGCTCTGATTTGTTTCGAACGGCCGTCAGGTGATGCCTGGCCGGTGGTTCGATGATCGGTCTGCGTTCAATCGGAAAATGTGTCGCGCTCGGGTGTGGGTTTCGCCCTGCTGAAATCTCGCCTAGCTCAGTCTGCCTCGACTTCGTCTGGGCCAAAGACGCGCTCGACGATGAAGTTTGCCAACCACGTAGCGGCGGCCGCCAAAACGAGATTCAGAATACCTCGCGTGAGATTCTTGGTCATCGTCGTTGTCCTACCTTCCGTCGGAACGCGTTGCGACCCAGAACAGTGCGCACTGTTCGGTTCCACGACCGATCCAATGCGACCAGGGCAATACCAGGCCCTCGAACGTTACCCGAAGACCGGCGATCAGCCCACCTACCTCTTCGAGTTTAACATGGCTCGCAGTCTATGGCTTTAGCCGCTCCTCATTCGATTTCAATCCCATCCGCAGTCCCTCTCGCTCCCAGCCGGCGACGACACCAATTGCGGCGATCCACGCGCCGACTACGATGATAAGGGTGGCGAGGTCTGCCACCGTGAGTGCGCCTCGGAGCGATGTCGCCAGCGGCGGGATTTGGGCCAGCGGCCATGTCACGAAATGAGTAACGCGAAGAAGTGCGCGTAGCCCCGTCTGTGCAGGATCGGGCGTGACGCTGACGATCGCGAGCCGCAGCAAGAGCATCGTCACCAGGAGCGCTCCGAGATTAACGATGATCCAACGAAGAATCTGGATCGTGGCGGGACGCGCATTACTCGGCCGTTCACGGGGCGGTTGAACCTGGCTCATCGCCGATCGGTCGCCGCGTTGGTGAGCAGCTGGACCACGCGTTCAACAATCAGGTGGGCGAGGTCGCTTTTGGGCATAAGCGGCAGCTCCTCGGGATCACCCTCGCGCGTCAGAAAGTAGGCACGACTCTCGTCGCTCCCCATCGTGGCAGGGCCCTCGTTGGCGACGATCAGATCGAGTTGCTTTCGCGTCAACTTGTCCTGCGCGGACGCGAGCAAATCGTGCGTTTCAGCCGCGAAGCCGACTTTCAGAAGCCCGGTGCGGCTGGTGCTGGCCAGAATGTCGACCGTTCGTTCCATGCGGAGCGTGAGATCGGCCTCGGATTTCTTGATCTTCTGGGTAGCGATCTCGGCTGGACGATAATCGGCGACCGCGGCTGCCATTACGAGCACGTCGGCGCCCGTGACTGCCTCTGCCACTGCCTCCGCCATCTCGTGAGCGCTTTCGACCGGGACCAGCGTTGCTTCGCCGGGAGGCCGTAGCGCGGTTGGCCCGGAGACGAGCGTGACGAGCGCACCGGCATCGAGGAAAGCGTCGGCAATCTGGTAGCCCATCTTTCCGCTCGAGCGATTGCTGACGAAACGAATCGGGTCGATCGATTCTCGGGTCGGTCCGGCGCTGACGACGACGCGCTTGCCGGCCAGCGGCCCGCTCATCGCGCAGGCGGCTCGAACCGCTTCGGTGAGGCGCTCGACCGGCGAGAGCCGCCCGAAGCCGATCGCGCCCGACGCCAGTGGACCGCGTTCCGGACCGATCAAGCGGACTCCTCGCTCGCGCAGGATGCGCAGGTTCTCCTGCGTGGCGGGATGGAGATACATATTGTGGTCCATCGCCGGCGCGATGATGAGCGGCGCCGTACAGGCGAGAGCGCTGACGGTCAGCATGTCATCGGCCATGCCGTGCGCGAGTTTCGCGATCGTGTTGGCGGTCGCTGGAGCCACGATCATCGCATCGGCTCGCTCGGCCATGCTGATGTGGCCGTGCAGGTCGTCGGTCCACGGAACGAATACTTCCGAGTAGACCTTGCGCCGGGTGAGCGTTTCAAACGGCAACGGCTTCAGGAATTCGAGCGCGGAGCGT
>JAICWZ010000550.1 GCA_025966355.1 Thermomicrobiaceae bacterium | reverse complement strand
CATCGACGCACGTACCGCCCATCCCTGCCACGTCTGCGCGCGGCGGAAAGAGCATCAGAACAATGTGAAGCGTATCGCCGCGATCGAGCGCGATCGAAGCGCGATTCAGACCGATCTCGGCAAAGAACTGACGAACGAGGAGGAGCGCGTCCGGCGCCTCATTCGTGGGATCCGCGACGTGCTGCATCGCTTCGGCTATCTGCACCGCGGCTACCCGACCGCCAAGGCGGACACGCTCGCCAACGTCTTCGATACGCACGGGTTAGTGCTGTGCGAGATGATCGATCGCGGCTTTCTCGACCGGCTCAATCCGGCGACGCTGGCCGAGGTCTTCTCCTGGTTCGCCTACGACCGCGACTTCCGGTACGGCAACGGTTTCACGCTCTCAAATCGTCTGGTGCTGCTCCGTCGTCGCCTCGACGATCTCGAACAAGAGGTGTTCGCCGCAGAACGGAGCAACGGACTCTTCATCTCAACCGGCCACAACGACGGCTTCTACGGGCCGATGCTCGCCTGGTGCGAGGGCGCCTCGATGTCGCAGATTCTGGAGCGCATCGAGCTAAGCGAGGGCGACCTCGTCCTGACCTTCAACAAGACGATCGACATTATGCGCCAGATCCGCGACATGCTCGTCCAGGCGATGCCTGAGCACCCGCTGCGGGCGGCACTCGAAGCCGCCGAACAGCTCGTTTGCCGCGATATCGTCGAGCAGTCGCTCACGATCGGCTTCCTGCCGCTCATTGACGAGCATGATGCCAGCCTCGTCGAGACCGCCGAAGCAGCCGACAGTCGCAGCGGCGAAGCGAGCAGTTAGCCTTCGCTGAGGTAATCCATCACGTCCGGGGTGACGTCGTCGTCCATTGCCAGGCCGTTGATGAGCGTCGAAATCCCGTCGAAATATTGCAGCACGGAGAGCGCTTCGAGAATCTGGGCGTTGGTTATACCGAGCTTTTTCAGCCGCGCGGTGTGCATTCGGATGCCGAAGACGTTGTTGGCCTGAGTGACACTCGCCCAGGCGATCCATTCCTTGAGCAGCGGATCGAGCTGGCCCTGCTCCATGATGCTGGCCCGATTTTCGATCGCTGCCTTGAGCACGGCCGGATTATGGCCGAGCACCTGGTAGGCGGCCGGCACGCTGCCCTTTCCGAACGTCTGTTTGATCTGCTCATAAATCGCGCGAACTTCGTCATCGGCCTCCGATTCCGGAAGCAACGGAATTGTTGGCACTTATCCCTCCACCCGAACAGCGGCGTTACCGATAGCGCGACTCGCGGCGTCGCATCTCTCGATCGTCGACATCCATCATCATATGCTGGTGCTCAATGCCCGACATGCGGAAGCGCCGGCCGAGCGGGCGAAAACCGAGTCGCTCGTAAAACGAGAGCGCATGGGTTTGCGCGTTCAAGCTGATGATGCGACAACCCTCGTCAATGCAGACGCCGATCAGCTGTCGCATGATCGCCAGTCCAACGCCGTGACGTCGTAACGGCCGGCGGACCGCGACCCAGGCGATCTGGCCATCATCCGCGATAAACGTCACGCGCCCGATACCGGCCACCTCGCCGTCGATCGACGCGATCACATGGACGCTGAGCTGGTCGTCGGGGTCATCGACGACCGAATGCGCCAGGCGCTGTTCTTCGACAAAGACTTCCTGACGCACACCGTAGACATCCGGTTTCGCCTCCGGCCAGGGCACGACGACGGTGCGCAGGCGTTGTCCGGGTGCCGGTGACGTGCTAATCGGCTTGAATAGCGTCACGCTCAGGTTCCTCGACTCCCAGCCGCGCCAAGACCTCGTCGTGCGCGGCCTGCCGCTCGTTGAGCCAGCTGATCCATCCATCGAGCTCGGAACGGGCCGTTCTGCGCGCGGCAGCGACGCT
>JAICWZ010000364.1 GCA_025966355.1 Thermomicrobiaceae bacterium | reverse complement strand
CGTGATCATCCATTACTACCTGAAGGAGAAGCCCGAGGGCGATGTGACGCTGCGCATCCTCGATGCGGACGGCAACGAGTTTAACTCGTTCAGCAGCTCCGGCCATCGTGTGCCGCGCGTTCCGGCCGCTGCCGGTGCCAACCGCTTTGTCTGGGACTACCGCGCTCGCTCGGTCACGCCGCTCGATGACCCGGCGGAGCCCGACGTCGAAACGCAGCAGCGCGAAGCAACGCTCGGCCCGTGCGTGAGCCCCGGCACGTATACCGTCGAACTCAAGGTCGGCGACAACACGATGAGCGAGTCGGTCACGATCGTGCCCGATCCGCGTCATCCGGCGACGGCCGATGAGCTGAACGCGCAGTACAAGCTGAAGCTCGGCATTCGCGACCGTGTCTCGCAGATCCACGAAATGGTCAACCAGATCAAGCGGCTGCAGTCTCAGCTCGACGGCTGGACAAAGCGACTGACCGGCAGCGACGGCAACGCTTCGCTCGCCGAGTCTGCCGCTGCCGCGAAGAAGCAGCTGGACGACCTGCTCGATGAACTGATCGTCGTCAAGCCGGGCATGCTCAAACCGGGCAATGCCCGCCTCAAGGACAAGCTGACGACGCTCAGCACGATGATCGACGAATCGGACGACGCACCGACCGAAGGTGCTGAAGAGGTCTTCCAGAGCCTCTCCGAGCGCGTCGACGCTCGCGCCCAGCAGCTGCGCAAGATCGTCTCGGACGACATCGCTGCCTTCAACGCGAAGGTTCAGGAAGCCGGCCTCGCGGCGGTTGGTGCGTAGGGAGCGGCCCGGAGACCGGGACCGAGGTCCCGGCCTCCGTAGACGAAGTCCCGTGCGCGGGACTGAGAAGGATTCGTCTCAGTCCCGGAGGGACTTCGTGTATGGAGCACGGGATTCGAAATCCCGTGCGGTCGCTCGGCAGGAGCGCGCTGCGGAATCGCTGCCACGTTCGCCCTACAACTCTCACCTTCCGCTTTCCATCCCCCACCCGCGCCTGCTACCATCCACTCCAGCGAAAATGACCACGCTGGCGAATGAGGAGATGATTATGTCGACATCGCAAGGATTGGGGTACGGCGGTCAGAGCGTCGTGGGGAAGCTGAGGCGCGTGCTCGTCTATGAGCCGGTCGCGCCGGACGATGGGGTCTCGTGGGAGGCGTTCGGCTATTTTCGGCCGATCGATCAAGAACGAGCCACGCAGGAGCACGCGGACTTTCGGCAGATCCTGAGCGATTCCGGAGCCGAGGTGATTGTCGGCGAGATCGGCGATGCACAGTTGCAAGATGCCATCTTCCCGTTCGATCCGGTCATCATCACCGACCAGGGGGCCATCCTGAGCCGTATGGGCAAGGAGTTGCGGCGGCGCGAACCTGATCTGCTGCGTGAGACGCTGACCGATCTTGGGGTGCCGATTCTGGGCGAGATCAAAGCGCCGGGAACCTTCGAGGGGGGAGATTCGTTCTGGCTCGATGAACGCACACTCGCCGTTGGACGCGGCTATCGCACCAACGCCGAAGGAATCGAACAGATCAGCACGATCCTGGCGCCGCTTGGCGTCGAAGTCATCACCGTCGACCTGCCGCACTACCACGGCCCGGCCGAATGCCTGCATCTGCTCTCACTCATCAGCCTGCTCGATCGTGATCTGGCCGTCGTCTACCTGCCGCTCCTCTCGGTGCATTTCATCCGGCAGTTGCACGAACGCGGCATCGAACTCGTCGAGATTCCGGACGACGAATTTTCCACGCAGGGCTCCAACGTGCTGGCGCTCGAACCACGCCGCTGCCTGCTGTTGGAGGAGAACGTCGAGTCGGCCCGGCGCCTGCGCGCGGCCGGATGCGAGGTGCTCACCTATCGCGGCACCGAAATCTCGCATAACCGCTCCGGTGGCCCCACCTGCTTGACCCGTCCGCTGCTGCGCGATGTCGAAAGCGCGGGTGCCCGGTGAGCGTCTCCGACAAAACGGTGGCCGCCGTCCTCTCTGCGGTCGATGCGCGCCGCGACAATTCGATCAATCTCCTGCGGAAGCTGGTTGGCATCCCCTCGGTCACCGGCGATGAGGGCGCCGTGCAGCATGTGATCGAGCAGGAGTTCAAGCGGCGTGGCCTGACGGTCGATAGCTGGGAAGCGACGCGCGAGCAGATCGAGCCGTATCTCGAACACGTCGGCGAGCAGGAGCGATACTCCGGGCGTCCCAATCTGGTCGGCCTGTGCTCCGGTACGGGCGGTGGACGCTCGATATTGCTCAACGCGCACATCGACACGGTCGAGAATGGCGATCTGAACCTCTGGAGCCACGATCCGCTGGCGGGTGAGGTCGTCGATGATCGGCTTTATGGCCGTGGCTCGTGCGACATGAAGGGCGGGCTTGTCACCTACCTCGGCGCGCTCGACGCGCTGGACACGGCCGGTGTCCGGCTGCGCGGCGACGTCAAGGTAAAAACGGTGGTCGGCGAAGAGGACGGCGGGCTTGGCGCGCTCTCGACGGTGCTGCGCGGCCATCGGGCCGATGCGGTGCTGATCACCGAGCCAACGCGCCTCGCGCTCGTCGCGGCGCAGGGCGGCTCGCTCGTCTTCCGCATCACGATCCAGGGCAAGGCCGCGCACGGCGCCGCCCGCGACGAAGGCGTGTCGGCCGTTGAGAAGTTCATTCCGATCTTTCAGGATCTGCTCGCCTTTGAAGCCGAGCGCAACGCGACACTCAAGCATCCGCTCTACGACGACATCGCCAACAAGATTCCGATCAGCGTCGGCATCGTGCGTGCCGGAGTCTGGCCCTCGACCGTGCCCGAAACGTTGATCGCCGAGGGACGTGCCGGCCTGATCCCCGGCGAGGATCTGGCGACCTTCGAGCAGCAACTGGCCGACCGCATCGCGGCGGCAGCCAAACGTGATCCCTGGCTCCGCGAGCATCCGCCGCGCGTCGAATGGTTCAGCGGACAGTTCGCGCCGGCCGAGACACCGGTCGATGCGCCAATCGCCCAGGCGATCGCGTGGGCGCACCAAAGAGTGACCGGTGAAGCGCCCAGCATCGAGGGAGTGACCTACGGCGCT
>JAICWZ010000407.1 GCA_025966355.1 Thermomicrobiaceae bacterium | reverse complement strand
GAGGTCGAGGACGTCGCCAAGCGGCTGATGGACTATGGCTACCACGCGCCGACCGTCTCGTTCCCGGTAGCGGGCACGCTGATGATCGAGCCGACCGAGAGCGAATCGAAGCGCGAACTCGACAAGTTCTGCGACGCGATGATCGCGATTCGCAACGAGATCGCCGAGATCGACCTGGGTCAGGCGGATCGCGAAAACAACGTGCTGAAGCACGCGCCGCATACGGCCGAGTGCGTCACCGCCGACAGCTGGGATCGCCCTTACTCGCGCCAGAAGGCGGCCTTCCCGGCTCCCTGGCTGCGCGACGAGAAGTTCTGGCCGTTCGTTGCCCGTATCGACAACGTATATGGCGATCGGAACCTCGTCTGCTCGTGCCAGCCGATCGAGGCCTATGCCTGATCGAGCACACGCGCAACGAATCGCATGACTCATGATCTTCCGGCCGTCGCGATTGCGACAGCCGGAATCATTTTCCTCAGAACGACATGCAACTTAGCCCTCACCCGCTCGTTGACAATTCGTCCACGCGTGTACGTATCAGGTACAATGGCGGCTCCGGACAATCGAGGATTGGGTGAAGGGGGACTGCATGAAATCCGGGAGTCTTCGGGTGGCGATTGTGCTGCTACTCGCGGTGAGCGCCTGTTTCGCGACCGTGCCGCTCGCCGGTGCGGCCGATTCCGGCACGGTCATCCTGCCATGGGTGCCGAATAACGACCCGACCGGCGGGCTTGGGCCGTGGTACGGGCGCATCGAAATTCAGAATCCGACCGCGACGCTCTGCAGCATCCATATCTCAATCCCGAACGACAACGGAACCTGGACCGAAAACACCCAGTTCATCATCGACCCGCACGGCCTGTCCGATCTCTCACCGGATGACATCGATGTGCCGGAACCCGGCTCAGCCGTCATGATCGAATCGAGCGGCTGCGAAGCGGCGGTCGCGGTCAAGCAGGCGAGCAAGACCTACAACGATCCGCCCTGGTCGAATGGCGCCTACGCCGTAACCGGCTACACCGGTATTTCCGGCGATGACGCGGCGAACGCGCCGGAGTGGATCCTGCCGATCGTCCAGACCAACAACGGCTGGAACAGCTATATCCGCGTGACCAACATTGAAGCGTTCAACGCGAAGCTCGTCACCATTCAGATCTTCCCGTATCACAACCTGAGCGCCGATGCCGGCCCGGTCCTCACCCAGACGATGTCGCTGGCAGCGGGTGCGACGCACACCGTCGATCTCCTCAACGCTCTCGGGCGAACCGGTTTCGTCGGCTTCGCGCGCGTGACATCCGAGGGGAACGTCGTCGCGATGGTGCAGCGTGAAAAGCCGGAATCGCAGGTGGCGATGATCAACATGGGATCATCTCTGGCGACCGGTGAAGCGACGATCCAGGCGGTGAGCACCTATCAGATCGAAGCGCCGATCGTCTTTAACGCCTATAACGGCTGGAACACCGGCATCAACCTCGCCAATCCGAACAACGCCGTCGCAACCGTCACAATCTCCTACCCCGGTGCCGGACGACCTGACGACAACGTGACCTTGCAGCCGTACTCATCCGATTACGTTTACACGCCGGCCAACGCTGCTGGGCAGACCGGCTTCACCGGCAACGCCGTGATCTATTCTGATCAACCGATCGGTGCGATCGTCGATGAAGTGAAGTACTCGACGAACGACGCCATTTCGTACAGCGCGGTCCCCGGCTTGAGCAGTCAGGTCGCCGTGCCGCTCGTCTTCAAGCAGGCGCAGTCGGGAACGCGAAACGATAACTCGGGCATCAACGTCAGTAACGCCAGCGATCGGCAGACGACGGTCGAGATCAACATCTACGACCAGCCGGGCACGCTGGCCGGCGGACCGTATGATCTGACGATCCCGGCGCATTCGAGCAACTTCATCTACCTGCCATCGACCGTCGTGGCGCCGGACACAATGGGCACGGCGATCGTCACGTCGCTCGACGGCGCGCCGATCGTGGCCGTCTCAAACGACGTCTCGTATGACATCGCCGGGGGCGGCTCGACCGTCTTCAACGCGCCGTCCACCGCCGGTCTCTACCAGATCGGCGTCGGCGCCACGCCTGCCGAGTAGGATTCTCGTTGCTCCCCTACGGATCACGTCCGTAGGGGAGCAACCCGTGTGCTCCCACGGTCGCCGTTGTTCCGGCGACCGCGTCCTCCCCGTTTACCCACCACCAACGTTCATCCGAAGGCCACCCAACGCCACCTATACGCATGTTCCGGTGCCGTGGGTGCCGGGGTCACGGCGGCGGTCGAACACCGATGTGTTTCGATCGACGATGCGTCGCGGAGACCACGGGCGGTCGCCGGAACAACGGCGACCGGCGGGAGGATACTGGTTCCTCCCCTACGATTCGTAGAATTACGCCGATTGATCGGGTTGTGCCGCACGCAAAATCTCCTCGGCATGGCTGAGGGCGTCGGTCAACTGGCGCTGGCGGAGCGCGAGCGTCAGATCACCGCGCGTGCGCTCCAGCACCCCGCGCACCATGTCGGTCGTGCGACGCAGGCCACCGGTGACGGCGTCGGGATAATCAACTGAGACGAGCAGATCGTAGATATCGTTCATCACGCTTAGCAGCTCTTCTGAACGACTGTGGTTATTGCGCCGCATTGCGTCGAGCGCATAGCGACGCAATTCCCCGGCCGCTTCGCCGAGGCCGTTGAGGAAGACCGCGTCTTCGACGTTGAGATCCGAGGGCGACGGAATGCCACGCCGGCTGATGACCCCGAGCGTGATGCGCGCCTCGGCGTATT
>JAICWZ010000034.1 GCA_025966355.1 Thermomicrobiaceae bacterium | reverse complement strand
AGGACGTGTTGCTATGTTCCGTCGCATACTCAGCGCGCTCGCGCTCGTTACCCTGTTGGCGATCCCCTTCAATGGTCTCTCGGCCGGTGCCGCCCCAAACGGGCGCGCGACATTGGTCGGGAACGTCCCGCCGTGGGCAACGGCGGCCAACTTCAAATCGACGGCCAATTCCGCCGATGACATCGGCTTCCGGGTCTATCTGAACTGGCAAGATCAGTCGGACCTGGAGGCAATGGCCATGGACGTGTCCAATCCAGCCAGTCCGTCCTATGGCCAGTTCCTGAGTCCGCAGCAGTTCCGCCAGCAATTCGCCCCCTCGAAAGCGAGCGTCCATACGGTGCAGTCGTGGCTCCGTTCGCAGGGCTTCAACGTTGTCTATACGCCCGATAACAATCACTATATCTCCGCCGAGGGGAGCGCTGCGCAAGCGGCAGCCGCATTCGGCACCAGCTTTGGCATGTATCAGGTCGATGGCATGACGCTGCGTTCGCCGAAGTCGGACATTTCGGTGCCCGCCTCGATCGCGCCGCTCGTCAGTAGCGTCGTCGGGCTGGATGATTCATCCCAGCTCGTGCACAACAACATCGCGACCGAGCCGAGCGCCCCACCGGCGGCGGCGTTCGTGAGTGCGGAGCCGTGCTCAAGCTACTGGGGCGAGAAGCAGGCGACCGGATTCGACAACCCGTACGGCAAGGGCACACTCCCGTACACACCGTGTGGCTACACGCCGCAGCAGATTCTCGGTGCCTATGGTCTGTCGAACTCGGGGTACAACGGCGCCGGGCAGACCGTTGCAATCATCGACGCCTACGCATCGCCGACGATTCAACAGGATCTTGATCAGTGGTCCGCGCAGCGCGATTTGCCATCGACCAATGTCGAGCAGATCGTCGCACCGGGCACCTATCGCCATCCCGAAAAGGGAAACACCCAGGATCCTCAGGGCTGGTACGGCGAAGAGACGCTCGACGTTGAAGCCGTGCATGGGATGGCGCCCGCGGCGCACGTCATCTATGTCGGCGCGCCGAACAATTTCCAGGATCTCGACGCCGCGCTCAATCACGTCGTCGACAAGCATCTCGCCTCGATCGTGACCAACTCGTACGGCTGGGATTCCGAACTCCTGCCGTTCGGCTTCATCAAGCCGGTCAACGACACCCTCCTGCAGGGCGCGGTGGAAGGCATCGGCATCTACTTCTCGTCCGGCGATAACAGCGACGAGTCGCAGACCGTCGGCTTTGTGACGGCCGATTTCCCGGCATCGAGCCCCTGGGTCACGGCGGTCGGCGGCACGAGCCTGGCCGTCGGTTCGAGCAACGATTACATCTTTGAGACCGGTTGGGGCACGACTCGCTCCGGCTGGACAGGAACCAAGTGGGATCCAAAAGCGCCGGGAACCTGGATTTACGGCTCGGGCGGCGGCGTGAGCCAGCTCTTTGCCGAACCAAGCTATCAGGTCGGCGTGGTGCCAAACTCCGTCTTCCAGGCACAGGGCCGCACCGGACGCGCCGTGCCGGATATCTCGGCGGTCGGCGACCCGAACACCGGGTATCTGGTCGGCCAGACGCAGACCTTCCCGGATGGCAGCGTCAAATACTCCGAATACCGGCTGGGCGGCACGAGTCTCTCGTCACCGCTGATGGCCGGCATCATGGCGCTCGCTGATCAGGCGGCCGGAGCGCCGCACGGCTTCGCCAATCCGCTCTTCTACGCGCGGCTGGCGAACTCCGGCGCCGTTCACGATATCGTCGATCCGGCCGGCACTGTCGCGACGGTACGGGCCGACTACGTCAATGGGATCGATGCCAGTGACGGCCGCGTCTACAGCCTCCGTACCTTCAACCAGACGCTGAGCCTGGACACGACACCCGGCTACGACGATGTGACCGGACTCGGCACGCCGACTGGATCGTTCCTCGACGCGCTGAAATAGGCGCAATGAGCGGAGCGTGCTCGGATGCACGCTCCGCTCAGCCAGGGATGTGGTTGGCGAAACAAGCCATTCTTCTGAGTGAGGCGTTCGTCAGTACTCGCGACCAAACGACGCGCCAAGCGACGCACATGTCACCCGGCGCGTCGTTTTACGCGGCGTCCGGCTCGATGCTACGCCGGTTTCGTATCCTCGTCGATCATTGGTCGCGGCTGGGTGAGCAGGTCGGGTCGCAGGATGTCGGCCAGCTGTTCTTTCGTCAACAGGCCGCGCGCGAGTACCAGGTCGGCCACGCTGCCGCCGGTCGCCAGCGCCTCTTGCGCGACCTCGGTGGCGATCGTGTAGCCGATGTACGGGTTGAGCGCGGTGACCAGCCCGATCGAGTGCGTCACCATCTCGTACAGCCGTTCGCGATTGGCGCTGATGCCATCGACGCAGCGCTCGGAAAGCGTCAGGCAGCCGTTGCGCAGATGATGCAGGCTGTCGAAGAGGCTGTGCGCGATGACCGGCTCGAAGGCGTTCAGCTGCAACTGGCCCGCCTCGGCGGCGAAGGTGACGGTCACGTCGTTACCGATCACCTCATACGCGATCTGATTGATCACCTCGGGGACGACCGGGTTCACCTTGCCCGGCATGATCGACGAACCCGCCTGCACGGCCGGCAGGTTGATCTCGTTGAAGCCGGCACGCGGACCCGAAGAGAGCAGGCGCAGATCGTTGCACGTCTTCGAAAGCTTGACGGCCACCCGTTTCAGCACGCCGGAAAGCTGCACGAACGCGCCACAATCCTGCGTCGCCTCCACCAGATTGGACGCGGTGATGACCGGAATGCCGGTGATTTCCGCGAGATGTCCACAGGCGAGCCCGGCGTAATCGGGATGCGTGGTGATGCCGGTGCCGATGGCGGTCGCGCCGAGATTGATCTCGCGGATGAGATGCGAGGCTTCGCGCAAACGCTCTTGATCCTCACCGAGCATGATGGCAAAGGCGCTGAATTCCTGTCCGAGCGTCATCGGCACGGCGTCCTGCAATTGGGTGCGTCCCATTTTCAGCACATCAACGAACTCGGACGCCTTCGTCTCGAAGCTCTGACGCAGTACCTCCATCGCGTCGACCAGATGGGTGATCATCGACTGTAGGGCGATCTTCACGGCGGTCGGATAGACATCGTTGGTGCTCTGGCTCATGTTGACGTGCTCGATCGGGTGGAGATGCTTGTAGTCGCCGCGCCCCAGCCCGAGATGCTCCAGCGCCCGGTTGGCGATCACCTCGTTGGCGTTCATGTTGGTCGAGGTACCAGCGCCGCCCTGGATGACATCGACGACGAACTGATCGAGCAGTTCACCGGCGCGGATCTCCTCGCACGCCTGAATGATCGCGTCCGCCTTCTTCGCGTCGAGCAGCCCGAGATCGCGATTCGCCAGCGCGGCGGCCTGTTTGACGCTCGCCAGCGCTTCAATCAGCTCGGGGTAGACCGAAATCGGCGTGCCTGTGATCGGAAAATTCTCAACCGCACGAACGGTATGGACGCCATAGTACGCCTCGTTCGGTACGGCGCGATCGCCCAACAGATCGTGCTCATAACGCAGCGCGGAATCAACCATGCTCGAACTCCCTCTGACTATCCTCGAACGCACAATCGGTGGCTCAGTTCCCTCGGTCGCCCGTGAGCACGGATTGGCGTCGGTTCGCGAGGCAAGGTTATCCCTTCCGTTTCCATATACGCGCAGGCTCTGCCACGACAACACATCTGAAGCGGATCTACCCTACCCAGACGCTTATGAAAACGGTGCTCCGCAATGAGCGGCGTACGTTGAGATCGTGGTCGGCAGCCCGGCACATTCTCGTTGGTCCCCACCCGAAAACGGCGGACCTACCAACTCAAGTATACCGAGCGCATGACGGAGCCTGCCCGAGAGTCACAGACGATCAGCCACGCAAAAACGATTGACGAGACGCACGACCGGTGGTATGAACAGAATTCAGCAGTCACGGGTTGGTGTCGATGCTTCATGTTGCCGGCGATTGCCGGGTGAGGAGTCTCGATGAAAGAACGTCTCCGCACACGCTTCTGGGTAGAAGCAGGCTTCGCGACGCTCAGCCTCATCTTCGCGGTACTCACGCTCATCTGGAAAGACTGGATCGAGATCGTCTTCCGAATCGATCCCGATAACCACAGCGGCTCACTGGAGTGGCTGATCGCCTTCGCGGCGTTGGCCATTGCGATCATCATCGCCGGTGTGGCGCGCGCCGAATGGCGCCATACCGCCAGCGCGACAGCCTAGCGTCGACCGGCCGGCGACCGCGTTGCCTGGTCGCCGGTCATTTTCCGGGGTGGTCCGACCGTGATCGCGCACGACCACCAGATCGGTTCGTTATCGAACGAAAGAGAAACTGAGTGCGCGACACAAACACGCAGACGACGCGCCTGCTGCTGGTTCGCCATGGCGAATCGACGGCGAACGCGCAGGGTGTCTTCTCGGGCTGGTCGACCAGTGTCGTCCTGACCGAGCTTGGCCGGCGGCAGGCGACGTTGACCGGCATCGGGCTCCGCCGCTACACCCACATCGACGCGCTCTATACCAGCACCCTGCCACGCACGCGCCAGACGGCCGAACTGATCGGCGCCGAGCTCGATCTGGAGCCGATTCCGGTCGACGGCCTGCGCGAGATCGACGTTGGCGAGGCGACCGGCAAGGCGATCGCCGATCTCGCCACGCTCCATCCACGGCTGCTGCGCGAGGTCGATGACGAGAGCATCATGATCCCCTGGCCGGGTGGCGAAAGCCATTTCCAGTTGCGCGAGCGCGCCATGGCTGCCATCGAAGAGATCGTTGAACGCCATCCGGGTCAGACGATCGTGGCCGTCTCGCACGGCGGCCCGCTCGGTTGGATCGTCTCGACGCTGGCCAGCGTGCCGGCGCGGCCGTATCGTGAGTTCCGCCACCAGAATTGCGCCGTCAGCGAACTGCTCGTCCCCTCCAACCCCTTCCGCCTCCCCGCGGAGCTGATTCGGTTTAACGACTGCGTCCACTTGTTGGAGGATGCGGGCTAGGCGATCTCGGTGTCGCTACACCACCCCCTCGATCGTGTCGATCACCAGGTGGCTGGCGCCGCCGGAGATGTTGATGTCGATGCGATCGCGGGCCGAGGCGTAGTCGGGGCCTTCCCAGTGCATTTCGCCGCCGATGGCGCCGAAGTACTGCGCGTCGAGGTTCACCTGGTTAGCGCCCTTGTGTACATGCACACGCGTCGGCACGCCGGCCGGGCGGTGGATCGTCACCTGGCTGGCGCCGGTGCCGATCGTGACCGGCACGGTGCCGACCGGGCGCGGCAGCGTCAACGTCGCCTGGCTGGCGCCACCCTTCACGCGCAGCGATTCAAGCTGCATGCCGGTGAGATCGACGCTGAAGTGCGAGGCACCCGCCCGAATCTCGATCTCCCAGGGGATTGTCGTGTTCAGGCTCACATTACCGACGGTCCGCATCAGCCAGCCAAGCTGCCAGGGGAGCGAGACGTTCACCTTCAGCTCGCCGAATGAGCGGCTGCTCCATTCGAAATGCGGCCGGTGCTGGTGCTTGACGGTCACGACGCCGTCCTGCACCTGAATCAGCGGTGGATTCCCCTCGAAGCGGGCACGATAGAGATCGCTGAGTGACGTATCACCCCGGATCGTGACATCCGAGGCGCCGGTGGCAAAGACGAGCTTACCGCGCTTCACGCTGCCCAGCGGCGCGCGAAGTTCGCCGTCACCACCGGCATCGTCGTTGCCCCGCAGCTTAGAGGTCTCTTCCAGCGTCATGTGATTCATGGCCGTGGCGAAATCGATGATGAACGCCAGTTGCTCGTTGCTGTAACGCGAGACGATCTGCGCCATCGCATCGCCGATCGAGGAGAAGAGCGGCGCGATACGTTGCTCGGCAACGTTCTCGATCGGCTGCACAATCACCCGGCGCCGGTCGCCGGGGTCTTGTGCGCGGCGCACATACCCCGCCTTTTCCAACCGATCGATGACGCCGGTGATCGCGCCGGTCGTCAGTCCGGTCAGTTCGGCTAGTTGCCCGGCGGTCAGCGCGCCGGTTTCGCCGATGATGCCGAGGCATTCGAGGTCGGTCGGGTTGATACCGAGTCGCTCGGCAACGGCCTGACTGAACATGACCGATTGCGAACTGACCCGGCGCATCTCACGATCCAACTGTATTAACAGACGATCGCGTTCGGGAACGATGCTTGACATGTTGCCTCCAGATATTTTATCTTAGTCTCTGAGATACTTATGGAATGATCTAAACGGCTATCAAGCATCTCGATGATCAGTATAGCAACGGCAGCGAGCAGAGCAAAGGGGGTGACGCGAATGTCACGGAACGGGGCGGCAGTGGTGTTAAGAGAACGGAGCGATGCGAGTGGGGTGGCGATGACGACGAACTCGAGCGAACAGACACCGGCGATTGAGGCACGAAATCTGGTCAAGACGTATCGCGGCGACGTGCACGCCGTCGATGATCTCAGCTTTGCGGTCCAGCCCGGCACGATCTTCGGCCTGCTCGGGCCGAACGGCGCCGGCAAGTCGACCACCGTCAAGATTCTGACGACGTTGTCGCGGCCCGATTCGGGAGAAGCGCGGATCACCGGCATCGATGTCCTGCGCGAACCGGATCGCGTACGCCACGTCATCGGCTGCGTCGCCCAGCGTTCCGGCGTCGATCTCGAAGCGACGGCACGTGAGAATCTGACGCTCCAGGGACGCGTCTATGGCCTCGGCGGGGCGGAACTCAAGTCGCGCGTCGCCGAACTGCTGGAGCGCTTCGGGCTGACCACGGCGGCCGATCGCGTGGCGAGCGGCTACTCCGGCGGCATGCAGCGACGGCTCGATATCGCCATGGGTTTGATCCACCGGCCGCGCGTTCTCTTCCTCGACGAGCCGACGACCGGGCTCGATCCGGAAGTGCGCGCCGATACGTGGCGCGAGATTTCGCGTCTGGCGACCGACGAAGGTCTGACGATTCTGCTCACGACCCATTATCTCGAAGAAGCCGATCATCTGGCCCAGAATCTCGCCATCGTCGATCACGGGCGGATCGTAGCCCGCGGCACACCGGATCAGCTCAAGGGCGAACTGCACGGCGACTCGATTCAGATCGAGCTCTCCGAGATCAGCGATTCCGGCTCCGTGCAGAACGCCATCGAGCGGCTCGGCATTGTCCGTGAGCTGATGGTCGAGGGGCGCACCGTTCGGGCGCGCGTCGATAGCAGCGCGACCGCCATTCCGGCGGTGCTGGCGGCGCTCGACGGCGCCGGCCTGCCCGTCGCCTCGGTGCTCGTCTCGCGACCATCGCTGGATGATGTCTACCTGCGCCACACCGGCCGTTCGTTCAGCGAAGCGGATACCGAGGGAGTCCGATGACAACGACGATCACCCATTCGTGGTACATGATGCAGCGCCAGTTGCGCAATTTGGCGCGCCAACCGGCGTATATCGCGTTCACCATCGTCAGCCCGGCGATCTACCTCCTGCTCTTCGGCGCGCTCTTCAAGAAGGTCGTCGACTTACCCGGTTTCGGCGCCGACTCGTACATCAACTTCCTGACACCGGGGATTGTCGTCATGAGCGCGCTCTACTCCGCCGGCTGGAGCGGCATGGGCGTGATACAGGATCTTGACCGCGGCGTGCTCGATCGCTTTCTCGTCTCTCCGGCCAGCCGCTCGGCCCTCATCATTGGGCGGCTGACGCAGATGGCGGTCGTAACCATCATCCAGTCGGTCATCATCATCGGGCTTGGCCTGCTCGTCGGGGCGCGCTTCCCGGATGGCGGCATTGGCCTGCTGGCGCTGGTGCTCAGTGCGGTCTTGCTGGCGGCACCCTTCGGTGCGCTCTCCTGCGCCGCGGCGCTCATGGCGCGCAAGGAAGAATCGGTCATCGCGGCGGTCAACTTCGTGCTCCTGCCGCTCACCTTTCTCTCGTCCGTATTCATGTCCGAAACGTTGATGCCGCACTGGATGCAGAAGGTCGCGCTCTTCAATCCGGTCAACTGGTCGGTGCAAGCGGGGCGCGAGGCGCTGAGCAGCAACGCCGACTGGAGCGTCGTCTGCACTCATCTCGGCTATCTGGTGATCTTCGCGCTCGTTTGCGCCTGGCTGGCGACCCAGGCATTTCGTTCCTACCAGCGCTCGGCGTAAGCCACAGGGCGTACAGAGAGGTTCGGCCCGACATGATCGCGGAACCGATGCACTTTTCACTCAGTCTGGATCTGGTGAGCTGGCGGGCGAACCTCTGGGCGGAACACGAGCGCTGTCCCAACGAGAAGCCGGTTCTCGACGACGATCAGTTCACGCTGCGCAAGCCGTGCGATGAGGCAATAGTCGAAGAACCGGAGAGCTCCGCGCAGGACGAGCAGGCCCGCTTCGTGCGCCAACCGGTCCGCGTTGTCTACGCACCCCGGGGTTCACGGAATGGTTGAGGGATGTTTCTCGCAGAGGGTACAGAGATTAAAACATGAAAAACTCTGCGCCCTCTGCGCCTCTGCGAGGGAAACACGTCCTCAGTGAATCTCGAGCGCACGCACATCCGGTGTCGACGGCTGCCCGGCCGACGTCTCGCGCTGATACCAGAATGCGGTTGAGGCGATGTCGTCATGGAGCGGCAGATAGCGCCCGCCGGAGCGCCAGCCGAGCGCCTGGATCGTGACGCGTAGATCCGAATGAAAGCGAATCGGATCGAGGATGTGCCACCGATATAAACCGAAGCGCTGCTGGCTGCGATAGAGTCCATCCGGTTTGAGAATCTGATGCAGTCCGAGAAAGGGCGTACTGAACGAGGTGTAGCCGCGCCCCGGTACATCGAAGTTCCAGGCGCCGCCGAAGTAGTCTTCGGTGCCGGTGCCGCAAATCGTCGGGAACTCCTCATCGCCGTCAAGATAGAACTTGATTTCGCCCTCGCCCCACCAGCCGGAGCTATTCGTGCCCCAGGCGAGATAGGTGCCGGCGTAGTGCCCGGAGCCGCGAATGCCATCGAGCAGCGTGTGCACCGTACCCTCCGCGAGCGGATTGCTCCGGCGCCACTGCGCCTGGAAGTAGGCGGCCTCCTCCGGCACCTCGGCGAGCGCGTAGGTGATCTGGTAATAGAGCGTGCATTCCTCATCCGAGAGGTTTTCGATCGTGATGCGTGCGGCCGTGCGAAAGGGCATCGGCCAGTAGCTATTGAATCCGCCGTTTGGATTGACCGCGATCGGCAGCGACGAGATCTGGCCGAATTCGCACCAGCCGTTGCCGAAGAAATCGCCGACCGGCACGCGCACCGCCGGACGCACATCGCCATCCCAGTGAAAACGGAGCAACAGCGTGCGCCAGTGCGACGGATGTACGGTGAGCCAGATATGCTGGAGCGAGCCCATACCGTGAATATCGGCCAGCGTCGCCAGCGTGCGCGGGGCGATACGAATGCTTGGCGAAATCTTCCAGCCCTGGCCGAGTTCGCGGGCCGGTCCGGCGCCGGTCCCTTCGGTCGCAATGCCGCCACGACCCTTTTCGCCAGTGAAATTCTCGGGGCTGATCGACCGCGTCTCAGCCGTCGACAGGAGCGCCAGATTGCCAAGTCCCAGGTTCAGACCGCCGTAGCTCATGACTGCGCTTCCGCGGTTGCCGTGACATTGGAAACGCTTCCAGCCGACGGCCGATAGTCATCGTGCCCGAAGGAACGGATGAGGATGGCGAAGAGGATTACCAGGTAGAGCAGCCCGCCACCGACCCACATCAAAAGTCCGGCGTACTGCTGATCGGCCAGTTGCGACAGCCCCCAGAGTGGCCGCGTCTCATTGTAGAACGGATACAACACCGAACCGTCGAGCGTCAGAATTGCGCCCAGCGCTTCGGCGACGAGCATGCTGAGGAAGATCGAACCCAACGCGAAGCCGGTCCGCAGCTTATGGTGGCGCGGCACCGGCTCGATAATCGCCCACCAGTAGAGCAACCCGCCGGTCAGGAAACAGATGTGCTCCAGCTCATGAATCGTCTGATGCGAGAGCGCCAGGTCATACATCGCCGGTACATGCCAGAAGATGATCGCGACGTTGAAGGACAGAAACGCGACGAGCGGATGACTGAAGAAGGTGAGCAGGACACGCACCCAGGGGCGGCGCAACGCGACGCGCAACACCGGACCGCTTCGCTGCGGCGAGACGGCCTGGAGGATCAACTGCACCGGCCGCCCGAGCCAGATCAGCGGCGGCGCGATCT
>JAICWZ010000445.1 GCA_025966355.1 Thermomicrobiaceae bacterium | reverse complement strand
GGCTTGTAATAGACGGTCAGACGCGAATTACCACCGGCCAGAACATCACGCGCTTCTTCAAATAAACGTCGTGACGTGGCGTAGCGGTCCACGGCGTTGATCGTCGATGAGCTGGAGGACATGCGATCCACCTCCCGTATTCATTTCACGGCAAAACCATCTTCACACTACACCGGATACGGCCGAATGTCAGTACTCAGCGAAGAATGGCGCACATTGGCTGTTAATGCGCGCCGAATCGGATCCGCCTGGCCGCCCGTCAATCCCAGCGTTTCCGCATCAGCTTCACGAATCGGCCTCGTTCGTCCTCCTGGGTGACCATGCGCCGGCCGATCCGGTGGAACGAATCATGTGAGGCTAACGCGAGTACCGAAGCTGTACCGCCATCGCGTCCAGAGGTCGTGAATGGTTTGAATCGAACAGGAAGGACGAATTTCGTGGTACAGATTACCGACCGTGCGATGGACCAGCTCGAAATGATGCGCGACCAGAGCAACCTGCCGGAAGGCCAGGGCGTGGCGCTGACACCGCGAGAAGGCGGCAAGCTCGGCTTCACGGCAGCAACACCGGATCAGTCGGACGAAGTGATCGAGCGTGACGGCGCGCCGGTTATGATCATCCGGAGCGAGTTGATCGAGCCACTGCAGGCCGTCGTCATCGACTATGTCGACACCCCTGAGATGCAGGGCTTCACGCTCAATCCGGAAAACCCAGCCTAGCTTCCGCGTAACACCGTAAAACAAAACGGGATCGGCAACTGCCGGTCCCGTTCTCGTCTTCGCCGTTCAAGCTACTGCATTGCCATCACCTGCACACCGAGCAAACCGCCTTCGACCTGCCAGGCCGGCGGATTCTCCGGGTGGTATTCGAGGCGCTGGCGCTCGAAATACTGCACGGTGTAGCCGTTTTCCTGAAATTCCTCGCTGATCGGGTAGCCGAGGATGGCCAGACCGCCATGCGACTGCCAGAAATCGCGGAAGCCGAAGCAGAGCCGGTGACTCGTCACCGCATAATAGGTGCAATTCGCGTCGCTGGCAGCGCTCACCGGCTGAAACGGCGCTTCGCCGTGTCGCCCGGCCGTCACTTCGTTGCCGAGCAGGCCAAGCAGCACGTCGAAATGGCTCGGATCGGCGCCCGGGTGCCACTCGAACCGTGCGCGCTCGAAATATTGGGTCACGAAGCCCGTATGCGGGTCGGTGTACTCCTCGGAGATCGGATAGCCGAAGGTCGCCAGTCCACCGAACGTCTGCCAGTACTTGAGGAAGCCATGCCCAACCAGATGGTCGGTCTCAGGGAAATAGCGCAGTTCGGGATGCTCGCCACGCTCCGAGAGGACCAGGTTGAGCAGATCACCCTGGTAGACGATATCCGCCCGAGTGATGCCGGGGAACTGCAACACGGTTGCCTGGATCTGTCCGATTACTCGAGGCGTGTCGCAGGTCCCACCGAGTTGGGTCGTACCCGAGATGTGCACCACGGCACGTGAACCATCGAGCTTCACGCTGTCGACACTGAGGTGCGACATATAGAGCGCGTTGTACAGCCCTGATTCGCCGTAATACTGATCATGTATGGCAAACAATTTCCCAAGTGCCGCCGCGATTTTGCCTTCGGTCGTCGGTTGATTCCCAATATCGAGACCGGTTACCGGCACCAGGCTATCCTGGCAGCCAACGACAGTGCCAGACTGGCCGTTATCGCCGATGGCGATTAAGTAGATATTCGCGGTATCGGCTGCCGACGCAACCGACAGACTTCCAGCAAACAAACTGAGCGTCAGAATGAGTGCGAGGAGCGAGAACCCGGCGCGGCGGAGATGAACGTGTGCCATTGCAAGTTCTCCCTTCGGAATAGCGGTCACAAAGAGCAGGTGATTCGAAAATGAGCAGACAAACGTTGAAGATCGTCGGGCAGCGCTCGCCTCCAATCTGGCCGGGGGCCGCGTACCGCAATGTGTTATCGAAAACTGGAGAGTCACCAGAATCTGCGTTCTGGCTTCTATAACGCGCGACATCGGAACGCGGGTACGTCGGCAAATGGAGAGTGGCATTAAAACAGAAAACCCCGCCTGTAGCGAGGTTCGCGGGTGCCGGTGGGAAGAGTTGAACTTCCGACCAAGGGCTTATGAGTCCCCTGCTCTACCACTGAGCTACACCGGCTCATGTTGGCAGTGGGGAGTGTAGCAATCCCTTCAGGCTCCGTCAACTTCACCGGAATCGGCCGGACGCGATGGTACAATCGAGGTCGGGACGTATCCGTTCCCGATTTCGTTTCCGTCTGTTAGAGAAAGGATGCGCGGTGGGTCCAGCGGCATTGCTGGAGGGCTTGAATGACGCCCAGCGCCAGGCGGTCACGGCGACTGACGGGCCGGTCCTCATCGTTGCCGGTCCCGGAAGCGGCAAGACACGGGTACTGACGCACCGAGTTGCCTATCTGATCGATGCCCACGGCGTGTCGCCCTGGAACATCCTCGCCGTCACCTTCACGAACAAGGCCGCCCGCGAAATGCGCGAACGACTCGAACGCCTCATCGG
>JAICWZ010000444.1 GCA_025966355.1 Thermomicrobiaceae bacterium | reverse complement strand
GTCGAAGTAGGCGGAGCGAGCGCGGCAGCGCGGTGGGCAGAGACGGGCGCCGCCTGAACGGCGCGCCGGGTTTGATCAATCAAACCCCTACGTCGGGTGCGTCATTGATGACGCCCGGCCGATGTGTGCGCAGCGCACGAGGCGCGTTTCCGTGAGCACATGGTCATCGGTTGAGGCCTGCACTCACCCCCTCACGTTTTCCCTTGACACCGTTCCTTCGCCTCGCTAAAATCCTTCGGTTGGATCGAATGATTGGAGCGAGGCGGATGAATGCAACGCGCGCCGAACTGACGCGACATCTGATCGACATGATGAGCCGCTCCTCCTTCGAGTTGCGCGGCACTGATCAGCCGGAGTGGCCACAGGTTGAATTGACGATGCCGCAATTGCGCACCCTTGTCTTCCTGCGCAACGCCCCGCAACGGATGAGCGATGTCGCGGCAATGCTCGGCAGTGGTCTCTCGTCGGCCACGAGCATGATCGAGCGGTTGGAGAGCAAGGGGCTCGTGCAGCGCATTCACGATCCGCACGATCGGCGCGTTGTTCGTTGCCAGCTCTCCGCACAGGGTACGGCTGAACTCGAGCGCTTCTGGCGTGTACAGACCTCGAAGATGCAGGTCGTCGCCGATATCCTGAGCCACGAAGAACTGGCGAAGGTCGTCGAAGCGATGGAAATCCTCGTCGCCGCGATCGAACGCCACGAACGGGCACGTGATCGCGCGGCCTCTGAATCCCCGGATATCTCACAGGGAGTAGACCGTTAATGAATTGGCTTACTGGACTGGCGCTCAAACGCCGCTCGGTTGTCCTGCTTGCCGTTGTGCTGGTCGTGCTGGTCGGATCGTTCGGCATCACCCGCTTGCAGACCGAACTGATTCCGAATCTCGATATTCCGGTGCTCACGGTCATCACCCCCTATCCCGGCGCCTCACCGCAGGTCGTCGATAGCCAGGTTGGCAGTAGCGTTGATAACGCCGTGCGCGGTCTGTCGAACCTCGATACGGTGCAATCGACCTCGTCGAGCAACCTGTCGGTCATCGTCGCCAACTTCAAGTACGGCACCGACATGGAAGCCGCCGAACGCCAGTTGACGCAGCTGCTCAACGGCCTGCAACTACCGCAGGGCGCCGGGAAGCCGAATGTGCAGCGGATCAGCCTCGACCAATTCCCGGTCTACCAGCTGAGCTTGACCGGCGCCAACGGCGATCTGGCGTCGCTGCGTACCGTCGCGGAAGAGCGCTATCTGCCGGCCCTTTCGGCTGTTGATGGCGTCAGTCGCGTCGATGTGACCGGCGGCTCGACCAAAGGCGTCGTCATCGCGCTCGATCCCGCCAGGATGGGCAACGCGCACATTACCGCCGATCAGGTGGCGCAGGCGTTGCAAGCGAACAGCGGCTCCTCGGCCGCCGGTGCGGTGCAGGCCAATGGCGAGACGCTGTCGGTGCGCGTCGGCAGCGAGATCGATTCGCTCGACGCGCTGAAGGCGCTGCCGGTGGGCGCCAGCGGTGGTACCAATGGCACCGCGCCCACGCCGATCACGCTCGGGGATGTCGCCGATGTCTCGATTCAGCCGACCGGCTCCAGTGGCCTGGCGCGCACCAACGGCGAGCCGAGCATCTCGATCGCCGTCTACATGAACCAGGGCGCCAATACGGTCGATACGGCGCGCGGCGTGCGCAAGGCGCTTGCGGATGTCAATGCCGGCGTCACTACCACGAATGAGCAGATCAAAACGACGACCGTGCTCGATCAATCGACATTCATTCAGGATTCGATCAGCAGCCTGGAGCAGGAGGCGATTCGCGGCGCCGTCTTCGCCATCATCGTCATCTTTGTCTTCCTGCTCAGCGTCCGTTCGACACTGGTGACGGCGATCTCAATCCCGCTCTCAATGCTGGTCGCCTTCATCATCCTCTGGACGCAGGGGATTTCGCTCAACATCATGACGCTCGGCGCGCTGGCGGTCGCGGTCGGCCGTGTCATCGACGACGCGATCGTCGTGCTGGAAAGCATCTATCGCTATGTCCAGCGTGGCGATGAGCCGTGGGCGGCGACGCTCGCAGGCACGAAAGAAGTGGCGCTGGCGATTACCGCCTCGACGCTCACGACGGTTGCCGTCTTCCTGCCGCTCGGCTTTGTCGGCGGTCTGATCGGCGAGCTGTTCCGGCCATTCGCGCTCACCGTCACCTTCGCGCTGCTCGCTTCGCTGCTGGTGGCGCTCACCGTCGTGCCGGTGCTCGCCTCGTATCTGATCCGCAAGGACAAGCTGCGTCCGCCCAAGGAGGGCGGCACCTGGCTCCAGCGCGGCTACGAGCCGGTGCTGCGCCGTTCGCTGGCGCATCCAGTTATCACGCTCGTCCTCGTCGGCATCCTCTTCGTCGGGTCGCTCGGGCTGATTCCGTTCATCGGCACCTCGTTCATCTCGAGCGGTGGCGAGAAGATCGTCTCGGTACAGGCGGATATGCCGAGCGGCACTTCACGCGATGTGACCGAGCAGCGCGCCGAGCAGTTCGAACAGGTCATTCGCGACAATGCCGATGTCGATC
>JAICWZ010000383.1 GCA_025966355.1 Thermomicrobiaceae bacterium | reverse complement strand
GACCAGGCGCGTACATCGGCTTCGTCACCGACCGCGACGATGCGCCCCTCGTTGACGGCCACTGCGGAGACCGGACGCTGTCCGACCTCTCCGGTCATCACATGACCGTTAATGTAGAGATAATTCTTGCCCATACTCCTCCACCGAATCCTGCGTGCCGACGATCGTTTTCGTGCGCACGTTCAACCTCCGAGACGCGTGATGGCATCGCTCGCGTTTTGGAGGTTCGCGTCGTCGATCAGCGCCTGCCGATATTCAGCCAGCGCCTTGTCGCGATTGCCAAGCGCCTCGTATGCGCGACCGCGCTCGAAGCGCATTTCGCCGAACGTTCCGGCGTCCGCGATCTGCACGGTCGCTAACTCGAGCGCCCGCTCAGAGTTTCCAACCTCATTGTAGGCCGCGGCCGGCCAAAACTGATACCAGAGCATCTTCGGCGGCAGTCCGAGCGAGGCAGCCTTCTCGTAGGCTGCCACCGCCTCGGGATAGTTGCCGAGCTCGAAGAAACTCGTACCGATCGAGAAGCGGTAGTACGCATCGTTGGGATGCTTCATGGCGAGATCGATGAAGAGCGCCAACGCGCGTTGAAGATTCGCCAGCCGGTCGATATCGGCTCCAATAATCTGCTCGATCTGTGGCCGGTTCTCCGGCCGGTAGATCGGAAGATAGCGGTAGTTGAAGGCACGCCACAAGCGCTCGAAATCATCATAGGAAACGAAGACATCGGCGCCGGTCATCGAGTCATTGACCAGGAAACCGCCGCGCGCGTCGTCATAGCCGCGCGCCACGCGATAGTGGCCGATGGCGTCCGGCTTGAAATCGAGCCACTGCGGCGTCACGACTGGAAATCCGGCCGCGATCAGGCGCTTAGCCGTATTGATCGAGCCGCCTTCGTACAGTTCGGCGCGCAGGCCGTATTCCGGAAAGAAGCGGACCAACTGGCGTGGTTCGACGTGTTTGTCGTCGAGTTTGGGGCGGAAAACGGTTGCTAGTTGCGCTTGGGATCGGGCGATGCCGTAGTAGCTCAGCACCATCGACGCCGAAACCGCCGAGCAGTTATTCCACGTCTGGAAGGCGTGCGTCATCGGATCAAGATTGGCCGAAGCCGGGAGCGGCGGCGCGGTTGAAACCGGTGTCGTGGCCGGCGTGGGCGGAGGACTTGGGCTCGCGGTTGCCGCGGCGGTAGGCGCGGGCGTTGGTGTCGGCGCGACTGTGGCGAGCGCGACTGCCGTTGCAGTGGGTGCTGGTGTGGCTGGCGCAGCGGCAGTCGCGGTCGGTGGTTCGCTGACCGCTTCGTTCGTCGCCGGTGCGGTCGGAATCGGCGTGCGGGAGTCCGCGCCGTCTGAGCCGGGCATCACCTCACAACCGGACAACACGACGGCCAGCAGCAACATAACGGCGCGAAGCTGGCCTGCCAGTGGTCGTATCACGCGCATGAACAGCCTCCGAAACTGATGATGAGATGGGCGCGTGGCGTCCCAGACGATGAGAGTATAGCGATTCAGCCTGAGATTACCCCGATTGGGCGTCGCGCCACCAGCTTGCGAGGTGGTCGGCGCGGGCGATCCAGACGTCGCCGAGGCTGACGACGTAATCGAGGAACATGGTCAGCGCGCGTGAGGGCGCCGGCCGGCCGGTTACCCAGGGATGGAAGGTGAGGCACATCAGCTTGCCTTCCGCGCGCAGCACGTCGATATCGTCGCGCCACATCTCGAAGGCGTGACGCGGAGGCGCGATCGGATCGACAAAGTAGCTGTAGTCGTCCCAGAGCAGCGACGGCGGCAGTTGAACGACTGGTGGCTTGGCGGGATCGGGAGCCATCAGGAACGGTACATCGTTCGAAGCGTAGTCCATATTCCAGAGGTAGCCGAGATCCTGCAGGGCATTGATCGTCTCGCTGCTGAAGCGCCAGCCGGGCGTCTTGTGGCCGCTCGCTCGCTCGCCGGTAATCTGTTCGAGGAGGTCACGCGTGCGTACAAGATCATTGCGCTGTTCGTCGACGCTCATGTCGCGGTAGTAGCGATGATCCCAGCCGTGCGTCGAGATCTCGTGACCGGCATCGAAGGCGGCCTTGACGATATGCGGTCGTTCTTCCGCGACCTTACCGACCCAGCAAAACGTTGCCGAAACACCGAAGTCATCGAGCACGCGCAGAATGCGCCAGATGCCGGCTTGCTGGTCGTACTGCGCATTGGAGCGCCAGTACCAGTCGTCGGCGCCGCGATGATTCACCTCGCCGTATTCACCGTCGACATCGAACGAAAGGATGACGGCCGCGCGATGTCCGCCCGGCCAGTGAACGGCAGCGGCATTTTCCATCTCTGACGCTCCTGATTCGCGTAGTGCCTGTCTCAGACCGGATTTTGTTCGATCAGCTCATGGCAGAACGCGGTGAAATTGGCCAGGCCGCTGTCGACATATTCTTTGCCGAATTCCGCCGATGCCTGCGTTGCGTCGCCGAGCGCGCCGTTGCGGGTCAGGCGATCAAAACGGTACGGCACGCTGACGTTATAGCGCTTGAGCGAGCGACCGAAGCCGGACTCCAGCTCGGTAATGTCTCCCGGCGCGAGCGTATCGTGCTTGACGATCTCCGGCACCAGTTCCATAGCCCGAGACGTCTCGACCTCGCAGGCGTGCCCAGTGATTGGCGACTTGACATATTTCTCGGCAATCGAACGATCCGGGAACGAGAAATACGAGCAAGCGCCGACGAAGCCGACATCGAGTTCTTCGCTGGCCCGCACGGCCGCGACATTCATCGCCGCGATATTGCCGCCATGCCCGTTGACGATCAGGAAGCGCTCGAAACCGTGATGTTGCAGCGAAGCGATGATCTCGACGAGCACCTGGATGAACGTCTCGGTCGAAAGGGTGATGGTGCCGGGGAAGTTCATATGGTGGAACGACACGCCCCAGGGGACGGCCGGCGCGACTGCGACGCGCGGATACATGATG
>JAICWZ010000290.1 GCA_025966355.1 Thermomicrobiaceae bacterium | reverse complement strand
GACCGAGATCACGCGTCTCGTGCAGATAGCCCAGGTCATCGAGCTGCGGGTACAGGAACATCGGCCGGCGCACATGATGCACGAGCAGCGTCTTGCCCGGTTCCATCTCCTCCAGCGCGCCGAGAATGCGCATCATCGGCTCAGGCGGCACGAGTTCACTCACGTCGATCGTGATCGTCTCGTCACCGGCCCAGCTCGTGCTGCTGGGTTCAGCCGGTTTCGGCGCCGAACGCTTGGCGGCTTTCGCTCCGCTGTTGAAGAAGAGGATTTCCCAGTCATCGTCGGCCAGCTGCCGGGTGACATGCTCGAAGCCGCGCATGCGCAGCACGTCATAGAGCGGCACCGGCTCAAAGCTATTGCGCAGCTGGAGGACTTCGCCGGGAGCGATCTCACGAACGGCGCTCATGATGGCACCGAACGGCTCTTCGCCGCGCTCGTGCAGCGGTCGAACGTCGAGGTCGACAGCGACCGGCGCCGTTCGCGCCCACTCCGGTTCGGCCTGCAGCGGATGCAATATCGCGGCAGGAGCGGGATCGGCGGCCACGGGTTCGATGCCCGCTGCCTGATTGAGCCGCGCCGTCATCGTTTCGGCGTTGATCCCGGCGATTTGCGCCGCCTGTTCGACCGTGACGAGTCGCGCCTGCACCCGCCGCAGCACCGGATTGTGCAAGCGGCTGAAGGCCGGGCTCAACCCGATGATCGTCTCCAGCAGGTCCGGGTAGTGCTTGAGGACGTCCGAGATCTTCCAATTCGCCTGAATCGGCTCCGTGCTCACGTTGTTCATCGTCCATTCCCATTTCGCGGCCTCAGCGCCAGCCAAGCTCATGCAATCCTGCTGGGGTGATCATGTCCGGGCTCCAGCGCGGATCCCAGACCAACTCGACATCGACCGTCCCGGTCGTCCCCAGGTAGACGTGCAGGGCATCGTCGATCGCCTCGGTCAACATGTCATGCAACGGGCAGCCGGGCGTCGTAAGTGTCATCGTGATGTGGATGTCGGGGCCATTGATATCGACGCCATACACCAGTCCCAGATCGATGATATTGACGCCCAGCTCCGGGTCATAGACATCTTTCAGCGCCTCGATGACCGTCTCCTCGGTGAACAGATCAGCGAAGCTGGCCGTGGTCGGACGATCGGTAGCCGGTTCATTCACGCGCGGGTTCCTTCCCGGTTGGCGGCGACGCGCAATTCGGCGAGCAGCGGCTGCAGCGGCATATGATAGATCCGGCAGACCTCCTCGAGCGTCTCGAAGCGGGCCGCAGGGCAGCCGGGGCAGAGCATTCGCCGGTGGACAAAGACGCTCACCGTTGCGGGATACTGCGTCATCAATTCATCGACGTTCGACTCGCCGGTAATCACGTCATTCCCATTCATCTGGAGATCCTCATCCTCCACCTGCCCACTCGGCGCTGTGCTAATCATGGCTTCCCGGCGCGGACGATTCTTTGCGCTGGCACAAACGACGGACGTTCCCGGTGACGGATGGCCAAGATCAGGGCACAGAAGAAGCAGCCGCCCTGACGGCTGCTTCTTTGGCCAAAGGCCACGTATCGGTCAGTGAGGAGCTTTCGCGAAGTAGTCGCGATTGATCTTCAGGAACGAGGCCCACTGTTCCGGCAGATCATCCTCGAAGAAGATCGCCTCGACCGGACAGACCTCAGCACAGACACCACAGTCGATGCACTCGTCGGGGTCGATAAAGTACTGACCGGACTCGTCATCCGTATGGATGCAGTCGACCGGGCAGACTTCGACGCACGAGCCGTCCTTGACGCCGATACATGGCTCCGCGATCACGTAGGTCACGGATAGACAATTCCCTTCGCGTGTCACGCCAAGGCGCATCACGCACGAACAACCAATGAGGAGGGGGCGATCCGAGCAGAAATAGGGGGATCGCTACTCGGATCGCCCGCAGGACAGAGCCCGTGTCTAGCATGGCAACGAGGTGAAGAATCGTCTTTGTCGAGGAACAAACTAACCGGACAACCGGACGGCTTTCCCCGTCATCCTGAACCGCAGTGAAGGATCTCCTCCCCGTTATCCCTACGTGGCACTGTGATGAACGCTGGAGAGATTCTTCACTGCGGTTCAGGATCACGAGGGCTGCGCCTCTGCGGGAGCTATTCGGCTTCCGCGATGTCCTCGGCGATCGCGACAAGCTGATGCGCATGGCGGATCGTGACGTGCTCGCGCTCGGCGAAGATGATGCCGGCGCGATCCCAGCCGCTCAGCACGCGGCTGGCGGTACTGAGCGTCGTACCACAGAGATCGGCGAGGCTTTGGCGCGAGAGCGGTACGCCGATCTCAATCCCCCGCTCCGTTTTCGTGCCGGTCTTGTTCGCCAGACGAAGCAGCGTGCGCGCGATGCGCCGCTCGACGCGCTCGGTCTGAAGCTCCAGGATGCGTGCTTCGGCTTCACGCAAGCGTGTGGCAAGTTCGCGGATCATCGCCATCGCGAAATCGGAGTAACGCTCGACCAATGTCGCGAAATCCTCGGAGGGAAGCTCCAGGATGCGCGAATCCTCCAGCGTCACCGCGGTCGCCGGATAGACCTCTCGCCCCCAGCCGCCGGCGCCACCGAAGATCTCGCCGGGTTGAATGATGCGGATAATGACTTCGCGCCCGTCGTCGGTTTCGCGTACCACCTTCACCCGGCCGGTGTAGAGCACCTGCACCGCACGTGCTCGGGTTCCCTCGAAAAAGACGAAGGCGCCCCGTTCGAACCGTCGCAGCCGGCAGCACCGCGCCACTTCGAGCAAGGTCGACTCCGAAAGTTGCTCGAAAAGCCGAACCGATTGCAGAAATCGCATCCGCTCGTTTAATCGATTGTCATCTGTGGCGGTCAATAGAAGCCCGATCCCCGTGATGCATACCGGCGCGATCGAAAGCGGCCGTGTCGCCTTCGCAACCAAGCATAGTCGATGCGCATCTCGCCGGGTCGCTGGGCAGTGAGCGATCCCTATTCCGCTTCCTCCACCGCCCGCGCCAGGCGCGCCAAAAAGCTCTCGGGCAATTCGGCATCGAGGTCGTGATGCAGCTTGAGGGCGAAGGCGCGGGCGAGCGAGCCAGCGATGCGGCTGGAGGCATCATGCGGCAGCGTGGGGCGGCGTTGCAGGTACTCGCGCAGCAGGCGGCGGTCGTCGGCATCGAGCCGGTGTGCGTCGCGGATCGGCAGCCGCGGCTGATCGGAAGTTTCGAAGTCGTAGGTTTGCGGCAGGCGAGTGTCGATTTCCAACGTGTCGAGCTTGACGTCTTTCTGCTCTTTAATGACGACGGTACCGGCTGCCAGATCCCCCAAACGTCGTGATTTGGGGTCGATGAAGATGACGAGGATGCCGATCACGTAATAAAGTGGGAGGAAGTCGATCAGGCGGATCAGATTGCGGGTCATCGAGGCCGAAAAGTTGAGCGGATGACCACCTTCGCGAATGACGCGGACTCCAAGCCGCCGCTTGCCTGGTGTCTGACCATGCCAGAACGCCTCGAAGAGGACGTAGTAGAAGGCGATGACCAGGAAGCTGAGCAGGCCGGTTCCGGCGAGAACCCAAAGTTCCAGCCCACCGCCGCTCGAGCGACCGAAGGCCGAAAGAATCAACTTGATGACGAAGGTGGCGCCGAAGGTGCCGGGGAT
>JAICWZ010000259.1 GCA_025966355.1 Thermomicrobiaceae bacterium | reverse complement strand
CGGACCGTTCTCGCGCCGCACAACCGCAGCGGTTGATGCGGTCGTCCACGGCTTCTCCTCGCCCGAGGCGATGGATCGCGACGGTCGCGCCTCGGCCCCAGATATCGCGCGCGAGCACGTCGCGGCGCTTGTCGGCGGCAAGAGCGAGCGCGTCGCCTTCGTCGCCAGCCTGGCCGACGCGATCAGTCTGGCGACGGCCGGCATCGACTGGCAGTCGGGCGACAACGTTCTCATCCCGCGTGAAGAGTTCCCGTCGAATGTCTATCCGGTGCTCAATCTGGAGCGACGCGGTGTCGACGTGCGTTATGTCGAGAAAGACGAGCACGGATTTACAAGCATCGACAAGATCGCGGCCGCCATCGATGGCCGCACGCGCGCCCTGGTGATTAGCCACGTCGAGTTCATGACCGGTTATCGCAATGATTTAAGTGCCATCGGCGCGCTCTGCCGCGAGCGCGACGTCCTCTCGATCGTCGATGGCACACAGTCGATCGGTCCGCTACCGCTCAGCATCGAGGCGGACGGCATCGATGTGATCGCGGCGCATTGCTATAAATGGCTCATGGCTGCCTTCGGACTCGGCGTTATGCACTTCTCGGAACGCGCCATCGAGCGCATTCACCCGACGTATGCCGGTCGACTCAGCGTCAATTCCGGCTTCGAGAACCTCGATTACGCACTCGACTGGCGTCCGGGCGCCCAGCGCTACCAGACCGGTGGCCTCAACTGGATCACGCTTACCGCCTTCAACGCGTCGGCGGAACTCATCCGATCGTTCGATCCGCACGAGATCGAACAACATACACTCCGTCTGACGGACCGGCTTCTGGATGAAGCGAGCGCCATGGGCTACCGTGCAACGTCCGACCGCGATCCGGCCCACCGCTCGCAGATCTGCAGTTTTACCAGCGGCGACGCCGAGCAGGACGCGGCGTTGGTCGAGCGGATGACGTCGAATCATGTCGCCGTCTCGCTGCGCGGCAAGGGCATTCGCGTCTCGCCCTACTTCTACAACAACGACGACGACATCGATCGCCTGCTTGAACTGCTGCCGCACCGGTAAGCGTCATGGAATGCGCCGGCGCGCTGAAAACGTTGCGGTAAGATAGACGGATTCAATGCATGCGCCGAGCGCATACGCGATCAAGGGAGGCTATTTGATGGCAACGACCGGACAATACACCATCGATGAGTTTGTATCCGCCGCGAAAGAAGCGGTGCAAGCGGCCAACGGCAATCGCCAGCAGGTCGTCGAACAGCTGCAGCCGCTGGTTGAAAAGGTGGTCTGGGATGACGGCCTTTTCGACGAGAAATATCGCGCTGAGCCGGAGAACGGCCGACCACGCTATCTCTACCACACCGAGGACGATGGCTCTCTCATGGTTTATGTCGTGGAGTTTGTTCCGGGAATGCCGACGCCCGTTCACGATCATCTGACCTGGGGACTGATCGGCGTTTGTGGCGGCGCGCAGAAGACGGCACGCTACCAGCGCGTCGACGATGGCTCGAAGCCGGGCCACGCCGATCTGAAGTTGTTGAGCGAGACGGTGCTCAATCGTGGCGCGGTCTATCCCCTCCTCCCGCCGAACGACATTCACCGTATCGAGACGGTTGGCGACCAGCCGAGCTATTCGCTCCACGTCCTCGGCGTCGACCTCGGCCGCCAGCACCGCAACATCTTCGATCCTGCCACCGGTGAAGTCACGGCGATCGCCGGCCAGGGTATGTAAGCCGCAGATCGTATCCTGAGACAACGAAACGCGCCTGTGGCCGGGATTGGTCATAGGCGCCTTTCATTTTGGCCTAGATGTTGTCCACCGAGGTGGACGGATCGCGAATCGAGCGGGTGTTGCTTCGTCGAGCCGCCCGATGCGGAGACGGGCGCCGCCTGAACGGCGCGCCGGGTTTGATCAATCAAACCCCTACGTAGGGTGCGTCATTAATGACGCCCGGCCGATGTGCGTATGCACGAGGCGTGTCCCAAACGCACGCCGTTTCGATCCAGAAACTCGCGTTCACTAAATGGTGAGTTCACTGACGACATAATGTTTCGGTGCCGAGTCCACCCGGGTGTACGTACAAGGCGGCGCGCCGCTGCTCAGGGTGTGTACTCGTACGCCAGCACCGCGATCTGGCGCATCAGGTCGATGATCGCGTCGTTGTCGGTGATCTCGTCCGTCATGACAACGACCACGATCGGACCGGAAGGCGCATAGATCACCCCGGCATCGTGCAGCAGTGCGTCGAGGTCGCCGGTCTTGTGCGCGACCTTCGTGCCGGCAGGGAGATCGGCGGGTAGCCGGTTGTTAATCTGCTGCTCGGCGAGCAGATCGAGCATCTCCTTGCTCGTCGACTCGCTCAGAACCGTGCCGGAGAGCAGCTGCTGGAAGAGGCTGGCCATATCGGAGGCGGTCGTCACATCATAGGCGTCATCCGCGCTGCTCTCGGCAACGAGTGGTGTCGACGGCCGCAGCGACTGCGCGATGATCGGCACGAGTGCCGGGGAGCGCCCCGGATCAACCGATGCCATCGTGGTTCGGCCATCGGGTGCCCGACCCGCGACCGGAGACCAGAGGATCTTCGTATTCGCCAGGCCGAGATCGGCCATCGTCTGATTGACATCGTCGGTCCCGACCAGATTCAACAATGCTTCCGCTGCCACGTTGCTACTCAACGTAATCATGTTGTGAAGGAGTTCGCCGACCGGCACATTAGTATCCATATCCGTGTCAGCCGAATAGACTTCGTCCGATTCGTAGAAGAAGCCGGGTTCGAGCGTCACGGGATCATCGAACGTCAGGACGCCATCGTCGCGATCCTTGTAGACCTGAACCATGATGCCGAGCTTGTACAGACTGGCGGCGTCGTACAGATCGTCAACGTCGTGCTGATACAACGTCGTGCCGTCCGAGCGGCTGATCTCAACCGCGGCATGCGCCGGAGCGACGTTGACCAGCGCCTCGACCCTGGTTGCCAGCTCGGCCGCCGCGAGATGCGTTTGCGAGATGTCAGCCGCCCGCGTCGCGGATGAGCGCGAGGCGCCGTTCGCTTGCCCGGACGGAACGATCGTCGAAGCAGGCGCCGCCGCCATCTCGCCCGGCGGCGTCGGCGCGATCCCCCCGCCGCCAGCGGGCGCTACCTGGGCCGGCGCGCCGGCGCTCGTTGCCGTGCCATGGCCGGGAGAGGGGAGGCGCGGCGACGAGCATGACGCCAGGAGTGCGCCGAGCAGCAGAAGCGAACAGATTAGGGTGGCGAAACGCTCTGCGCGCGACCGCGTTTTCGCCCGCCACGGACGTATGACTTCATCCGGCTGCTGTCTATTCATAGCGCCGCATCACCCGACAATCGTGGAGGAGATCGGTCCGAACTCGTGTCTGCGGTGCAGTCTAGCGAGTGTTTATAAGAATCAGATGAAAAAAGGCCCGGCTTGCATCGGGCTGTCGCTCTGCACCATACTCCCCTGATGGGCGTATCTGGCCCGGGGAGAGGACAGAAGGTTGGCCAGCCAGGCAATTGAAGCCATCCGCTACCGCGCGCTCATACGCAATCTGGTAACGAAAGACCTGAAGGTGCGGTACAAGAACTCCGCCCTCGGGTTTCTCTGGTCGCTCCTCAATCCGCTCCTGATGATGGTCGTCTTCACCTTCGTTTTTACCAAGGTCCTCAACCAGAACATCGAGAAGTTTCCGGTATTCGTTCTGGTCGCCCTGCTTCCCTGGAACTGGGCAGCGGCTTCGATAACGCTCGGCTGCTCGGCCCTGATCGACAACCGCTCACTCATCACGAAAGTCTATTTCCCACGCGTACTGCTGCCGATCTCTGTCGTCTGCTCGACAATGGTCAACTTCATCCTGTCGCTGCCGGCGCTGTTCCTGATTATGGTCGTGTTTCACGTGGCCTTTACGCCCTGGATCTTATACATCCCGGTCATCGTGCTCGTCCAGGCAATTTTCTTAACGGCGCTGGTCATGTTTCTGG
>JAICWZ010000157.1 GCA_025966355.1 Thermomicrobiaceae bacterium | reverse complement strand
GACGAGTTCGACGATGTTCCGTTCTAGACGCGGAACGAACCGATCGATTTTCTTGAAGCATGGAGAACACACGAATGGCTGAAGAACGACGAGATTCCGGGCCGCGATCGCGCGGTCCGCAGGCGGGTGGATCGGAAGACCGGCCTCGCCGCCGCTTTGGCGGTGGAGGCGGGCGCTACTACCCGCGCCGCAAGGTTTGCACCTTCTGCATGGATCAGATCGACGACATCGACTACAAGGACATCGGGCGGCTGCGCCGTCACGTCTCCGACCGGGGCAAGATTGAGCCGCGTCGCCAATCGGGGACCTGCGCCAAGCATCAGCGGGCGCTGGCGGTCGCCATCAAGCGGGCGCGCCACGTCGCCCTTATCGCCTTCTCACAGTAGTGATTGATTGACCGAGGCTGCCGCTGACGGGGCCGTCGAAACCGGGCATGCCTGAGATCGAACCCGTCAGCATTGGCCTGTGAAACGCTAAAGAGACGAAAGCAACGGAATGATCGATCGTGTCCAACTCTGGCTAGCGTCGATAACCGGTCGCAAAGGGCCCAAGCGGCACGTTTCGCGCCGAGAACGCGAAGAAGCGCAACGGCGGCTGTTGATCATCGGGATCGCCGTCGCCGCGCTCGTGCTCGTCGTGGTGCTCGCCGCCGGTGCGTTCTACCAGTACATCTATCTGCCGCGTGAATCTCTGGCGTCCGTGAACGGGCACAAGATCGAGCGAAGCGATTACTGGAAGGTTCGAAAGCTCGATCTCCTCAATCAGATCTCCCAGTATTCCCAGATCGCCCAGTTTTCCAGCGGCGATCAGGCGACGCAGTATCAGAACCTCGCGCAGCAAGCTCAGACGGAGCTGAAGACGGTCGAATCAGATCCGGTTGATGCCACGACGCTCAATCAGATGGTCGATGATCAGGTCGTGCTCGACGGCATGAGCAAACTCGGCCTGTCGATCAGCGATCAGGAGATGAACGACTACCAGGCGCAACAGTTCGCGCCGGCGCCGATCGGCAGCCCGACCCCGACGCTGCCGCTCGATCCGACGGCTGCTGCCTGGGCCACCGCGACGGCTGCGGCGACACCTTCGCCGACCGCCGCACCCTCGCCCGCCGCCAGCGCGACCGCGTCGCCCGATGCTTCGGCCGCCGGCAGCCCGGCCGCCGCGAGCGGAACGCCATCGGCGTCGCCAACCGCCGCCGGTTCACCGACTGCTGCTTCACCGACACCGACGTTGCAGCCTGACGAGGCGCGCGCCACCGCGACAACCAATTTCGATCAGTACAAGCAGGTGGTGCTCGATCAGGCGGGTATGAGCGTGTCGGATTTCCGCCGGCTCGTCATCCGGCCAAACCTGGCGCGCCAGAAGGTGACGCAAAAGTTGGAGGCAGAGGTTCCAACCCGCGCGCCGCAAATCCAGGCGTCGCAGATCATGGTCGCGACCGAAGATGCCGCCAAGGCGATCGTCAATCAGACACTCAAGACCAAGGACTTCGCGGACGTTGCCAAGGAGCAGAGTGCCGACACGACGACTGCGGTCAACGGAGGCCAGCTCGGCTGGTTGCCGAAGGGCATCATGACGCCGGAATTCGACAAGGTGGCCTTTGCGCTGAAAGAAGGCGAAGTCAGCCAGCCGTTCCACGACAAGTTCGGCTGGGAGATCGTCAAGGTAACGGCCATCGATCCCGATCGGCCGATTACCGCCGAGACGCTCAATCAACTTCGGTCGCTGAAGACCAACGACTGGTTGGAAAGTGAGCGTGCCGCGTCGAAGATCGACTGGCAGATCAGTTCGCCGATTCCGTCGCCGACTGCGCAGACGCAGTTCGTGCCGCCACCGGACGCGCCGCCAACGCCGACTCCGATTCCGTCTCCGACTCCGGAGGCGACGGTACCGCCGGCCGCGGGGACCCCGACCCCCTAAGCGATCAACGGCACCCGTTCAGCGAACGGGTGCCGTCCTCGTCGGAGGAGCGCGCCGGTCGATTGTGGCGATAGCGGGGAGGAGCGCGATGAAGGCAACATCCGGCGAATCCGCCTCAGTTGTACGCTGGCCACCCGCTCCATCGCCGGGCGGCGTCATCGGCCTGATTGCCATCATCTTTTGTCTCTTCTTCGCGATCCTTGCGGCTCTCTCGCTGGCCGGGGATACGTCTGTTGCACTCCCGCGCATTGTGGCGCTGGCGCTCGTCATCATCTTCGTCATGCTGGCGGGAGCCTTCGGATTTCTCCTCTATGGCTATGCGACGATGCGATACGAGCTGACTGCGGATCAGTTGACGATACGCTGGGCGAGCACGCAGCACGACATCCCGATCGGCGCCGTTCACGAGATTGTGCCGGCCGTCGAGCGGCTTGACCCGAATCCGCCCGGGTGGCAGCGTTTCTGGCCCGGTTATTATGTAGGCGAGCAAGCAACGTTGTCGGGGCTCGTGACGATTGTCGCGACGCTTCGGCCTCGACGGCAGCTGTTGCTGGTGACGCGTGACTATCAGTTCGCCATCTCACCGGAGCGCCCGGTGCTCTTTCTTGAAGCTTTCGCGCAGTTGCGCTGTGCGCTGCAGGAAGCCTCGCCGGACAGGGCAGACGAATGGCAGCCTGCCGTCCTCACCGCACGTTTTGTCGAGGCGGGCTGGACAACGCCCTATCCGGCGGCTCGTCCCACGAAGGTCGTCGCTGAAACGACGACTGTAGGTGATGACTCGGTGCGGGCTGTCGCGGCCGGATCGTCCGCAGCCTTGCCACGCCTCTGGAGCGACCCGATTGCGTCCGGGCTGCTCATCGCGGCGCTGGTGATCGACATCGCCCTGACGCTGTTTATCTTCGTACGGTACAACAGTTTTCCGCAGTCGCTGGCGATCCACTGGAGCAGCAGCGGAGTTGCCGATCGCTTCGCGCCCACTCGGCAGATCTGGTCGATTCCGCTCATTACCTGGCTGGTAACGATCGCCAACATCGCGTTTGCCTGGTTCGTCGACGCGTTCGATCGCTTCGCGGCGCGATTTCTGCTGGCGGCTTCGCTATTCGTCGAGTTCGCGGCGTTGATCGCGCTCTACTGGTTAATCCATTAGCGCTGGCATGTCTCTTCGGGCTGCTCGCGAAGAGCGCGGAATTGGCTCTGTTATAATGTGTCCGGCTTCAATGCTTCGAGCCCGACCTCAATGCAACGCGATTAAAGGTGCGGTCGTCGGGGATTCCATCTGGGACCGGGCGGGAGGGTCATGGCGAACCTGATCACGGGCGGTCGGTTACTCCTGCTGTTCGTGACGATCGCGCTTATCTACACACGATCGTATCCGGTAGCCGCCTGGTGTACATTACTTATAGCGATCGTGTTCGTGAGCGACGGGCTCGATGGGTTTGTCGCTCGGCGTCGGAAATCGACCAGCGAATTCGGTGCGATCCTCGACATCGCGGGCGATCGCGTCGTTGAGAACGCGCTCTGGGTTGTCTTTGCGCAGCTTGGGCTGATCGGCGTCTGGATGCCGCTGCTGGTGTTGACGCGCGGCTTCTTCGTCGACGCGATGCGCGGCATGAGCTATCGCCAGGGTAAATCGGCGTTCGGCGAAAATACGATGATGCTGACGCCGCTTTCAGAATTCATCGCCGCGTCACGTTTCATGCGCGCGTTCTATGGTGTCGCCAAAGCGCTCGGTTTTGTCTTTCTCACCAGCCTGTTCGCGGCGCATCTTGGTGAAACGCAGTGGTTCGGTGACTTCTATCGCCACGACTTGATTCGGTACATCGGCTGGTTCATGGTTTACTCCGCCATAGCGCTCACGGTCATTCGCGGAGTGCCCGTATTGATCGACGCGATGTACTACGTCCGACAATCGGAGAAGATCACGGAATGATTGCCGCCGTTTTTGATGTCGACCGCACGCTCCTGCCGGATACGACGGCGGAGCGGCTCTTCCTCGGTTTCCTGATCAAAGAGCGCGTGCTTGGTGTGCGCGCGTTGCTCGAAACGGTGCGCTTCACCGCGGTCCGGGGGCGGAACAGCCCGCTGAAGGCGATCCGTCGGCATCGACCATATTTGCGTGGCGCGCGCGTCGAGCAGATCTCGGAACTGGGCGCCCGCTGCTTCGAGGAAACCATCCGACCGCGGCTGGCCAGCCGCGGGGTCGAACGAGTGCAGCGCCATTTGCGCGATGGGCACCAACCGGTGTTGCTCTCGGGTTCGTTGCCGCAAATTATCGTGCCGATGGCGGCCGCGCTCGGCGTCGAGCATGTCATCTGCAGCCGGCTGGAAGAACGCGGTAGCCGTTTCACCGGACGTCTGGTCGGCCCGCATCCATATGGCGGCGGCAAGGCGTTGCTGATCCAGCGCTTCGCATCGGATCTGAAAATCGAACTACAGCGCTCATTCTGCTATGCCGATCATCATTCCGATGAGCCGGTGCTCAGCCTCTTCGGGCACCCGGTCTGCATCAATCCGAACGAGCGGCTGCGCCTGATTGCGCAGCGCCTCGGCTGGCCCATCGAAGAGTTTCGCTGAGCGCGGGGATTTGAGGCAGTGGTCAGGACCAAACGGCGTTCAAGCGGCATGCCCGATCTCAAGTCGCGTGCCGCATATTACGTTGCCTCCGCGATGGGCCGGTTCAGCACGCTCTTCCCGATCAGCGTCGGTTACTGGCTGAGCGACCGCTGCGGCGATGTCGTTTGGGCGCTTGTGCCGGCGTATCGGGCCAATGTGCGCGCGAACCTCTCTCATGCCACTGGGCGGCCGGAAAACAGTCGCGAGGTACGCCGGCTGTCGCGCAAGGTGTTCCAGTATAGCGCGCGCAATTTTTTCGACCTGATGCGCGTCGCGCTCCTTTCCGATGACGAGTTGCGTGCGGCCGTCTATGGCTCGAAAGAGAGCTGGGACCGGTTGGAAGCAGCGCGGCAGGCCGGCAAGGGCGGCATCATCGCCAGCGCGCACTTTGGTGCGTTCGACTATACCGGTCAGTCGATCTTCACCCATGGCTACCCGATTATTTCGCTCACGACGCGCACGGTACCGCCGTTCATCTATCGCGTCGTCACCTTGCTGCGCAAAAGCCACGGCTTGACGATCGAGGAAGCGACACCGTCCGGTGTGCGACACGTGCTCGGAGCGATCCGACGCGGTGAGTTTGCCGGGCTGATCACCGACCGCGATTTCTTTCACAACGGGGTCGCCGTCAAATTCTTCGGCGAGGAGACGACACTTCCCTCCGGCCCGGCGCGGATTGCGCGCGACAGCGGCGCGCCGATCCTGACCGTCTTCACCAAGCGGCTCTCGAAGGGCTATATCCTGACGGTGGAGGAGCCGTTTTATGTGGAGCGCAGTGACGACGCGCGTCGCGACATCGGCGAGGCGATGCAG